>JANOUN010000944.1:0-4688 GCA_031416875.1 Planctomycetota bacterium
CCCGGTCGCCCCAAATGGCCTGGCAAGCGCAGCATCAGGACCAGGTGAAGCCCAGTGGTCGTGACGGCGCGGGCAGCGTGCGGTTTTGAGGATGGCTGCAGGGACGATATCTGGGCTCGGGTGGTTGGATTTCCTATCCCCGGCCATCCTGCTGACATTGGGTTGCCTGGCACCCTAAGCGCAGGCCAGCACCAAACGCACCCAGAGCGCCAAGGTGGAGTTCAAGCAGCATCACCCCTGCCCAGCCACCGGCGCATCCAAGGACAAGGCCAAGTGGGAGCGCAAGAGGTGCGGGAAGTGATGGGTGGAACAGAAAGCGCTGGTCAATCCCCACTGGGTCGAGTAACCTTCATCTGTTGAAACGACACAGTCCTAAGTTTCCAACCAACCGTTTCACGCAAGAATGACCGTGGATCGTTTCGGATTCTTCGCGCGCGCAAATTGAACGAAATGATTCTGCTCCTATGGCGCTCGCCGGATCAGTCGCTTCGGCGTGATGGTGTCCCTTGGCTAAGGAGAATGAGAATGAAATGGTTTGTAGCAGGAACGGCTATTCTGGTTGGAGTCGGAGCGGCGTTTGCGCAAAGCGCTTCAGGCGGGCAGGCGGATAGCGTCGAGAAGCAGCTTTCTGAACTCAAGTGGCAGCAACCAGGTTCGATCGGGCGAGTAGCCGACAAGGCCGAATTCAAGGTCACCACTGGCTATACCTTTCTCGGAACGGGCGATACCGACAAGTTTCTCAAGATCAATGGGAATCTGCCCCAAGGGAACTCCTACACGGTGGCGTCTACGAACGCCAATTGGTTTGGAATCCTCAATTTCTCGCCTGAAGGTTACGTCAAGGATGACGAAAAGATTGATCCCGATGCTCTGCTTAAAGTGCTGAAGGAAGGAAACGTCGCGGGCAATGAACAGAGGCGGAAGCAGGGTTTTCAGGCGTTGACTCTTGAGGGATGGTATTTCCCACCGCGCTATGACACTCAAAACAAGCGTCTCGAATGGGGGACGAGGCTCCGGTCAGAACAAGATCAGTCAACCGTCGTGAACGTGTCGACCAAGATTCTTGGACGTAGCGGCTACACGTCAGCGATCCTAGTGACGTCGCCCGAGACGATGGACAAGGACTTGGTGGATTTCAAAAATGCGCTCAAGAATTTTGACTACTTGAGTGGTGAAAAATACAGCGAATGGACGCAGGGCGACAAGGTTGCTGCATATGGACTCGGCGCGCTAATCGTTGGAGGAGCGGCGGCAGTTGCGACAAAGAAGGGGTTTTGGGCGCTGATTGTTGGGTTCCTCGCTGCTGGATGGAAGCTTGTGGCAGGCATTGCCGTGGTCGCGTTGGCAGGGCTCGGGTCAATATTCAAGAAAAAGAAAACCTGATCCATGCAACACACGGAAGCGCTGCTGATGGCTTTGGTCGTGGGCTTGTACCTCTACGATTCCGCGCTTCTGATGTATTCGAACGAAGCTGTGATGATTCCAGTTGGGCAAGACAGGTGGCTTGCGGGTTTTGGCTCGAACAAGACCACATTCAAAGGAAAGGAGTTCTATCTCCCAAATCTTCTAGTGCCAACCCGGCCCTTGTTCAAACTTGCGTGGGACTTCGAGATCGCGATACCTTCTCAAGATTTCCGGTGGAGCATTGCGCGAAAGGAATTCGGTCACTTTGTCCCCCTAGTTTGGGGCCTTGCCGCAAGCACATTCCTCCTGCTTCCCGTTGCCCTATTCGGTCGCCTTGGTGATCTCATAATCTTGTTGGCATTCTCACTGATCTACCTGCACGTTCTCTTGATCATCTTGCTGTTGTGGATCGAGCGGGCGAAGTTCGACGTGACTGCCCGCGGGTTTGCAGTGATCGCGGTGGACCTATTGATATGTCCGCCGTTTGCTCTCAACATTGTTAAAAGGCTTTCACTGATTGTGTCGGTCCAGGAGGACTTCATTAATGCGGCCCGTCGTTTACAAAGTCCTGTCGACTGGGAAACGACCAAGACCCAGGTGCTAGCCAGATTGGATGATGAAATCGGCTGGGAAGAAGATGGTTGCCCTCGAATGAAGGTGTTGCTGGAGCGCCGAAGCGGTCTCACGAACGAGGATTCACCGTGTCCGGCACTGATACGTTCGTAGTCATCGTCGGCCTTTTCATAGGTTATTGGATTGTTTCAAAGCTGATGTCACGCTCGTCCAAGACACCAGCCGCACCACGACAGAGTTTTGGCGCGAACCCATCGGACCAAGCCCCACCGTTGCAAGGCCAAGATGACCCGAGCACGGCGTCATGGAGCACCGTCCTCGGCATCGGGTCGAATGCACCTGTCGAAGAAATTCGTCGGGCCTACAAGGTTCAACGTAGCCAGTACCACCCTGACAAAGTGGCCTCTCTAGGCGCGGAACTTCGTGATGTTGCTGACCGGAAGTCCAAAGAAATCAACGTAGCCTATCGTCAAGCCATGCGAGATCGCGGCGTCAGTGAACAGCTTTGGTAACGAACAGCACCGTATAGAACTGCGTGTGAAAGTAGTCGGCGATTCTGAGTTTGAAGGCTGAAACTGGTCCCGCCCGCCCATCCAGCAAAGACACAAGATGTCGTTTGTCCCTTTTTTCTGTCGCCGCAGCCACGCAAGCGTTGCGCAACAAAGGGTGTGTTCGTTTCGCAGACGACAATGAAGCGCAGGAGTTCCTCCACGCGCCGCAGCCACCTTTTTGCTATCCTGCTGATCCGAATGGGCCAATCTATTCGTCCGGAAGGTACTGGCGGTGATATGCAATTTGGATCGCCTATACCGTTATGTATGCGGACCGACCTCAACCGCAATGCCCTATCAAAAGGTAAACATGGAACTGGCTAAGAACAACGTTGACTCGGGGCACGCCCAGATGACGCCCTTCGCCGGGCCTTGGCGTCGATTTTTTGCACGCATGTTCGATGTTTACGTGGGAGTCATCCTATTGGGCATTGCGGGAGAACTCACGCTGGGCAGGACCGCCAGCTGGTACGTTGAACTGATGACTAAGCCAAACACTGACATGCTCGTTGGTGTTATTTTCTTGCCTTTTGCCCTGGCCCTAGACGCGTTGGTATGCCAGCTCTTTGGGAACAACTTGGGCAAGTACTTGCTTGGTGTCGAAGTCAAGAAGATTAAAGGCAGCATGACTCTGAACGATTGGGTCTCCCGGGCATCAAACGTATGGCGGTCTGGCTATGCTTTTGGCGTGCCGCCATTTTCACTTTGGACCTTCTGGCGCGAATACAAGTTGGTCGGGATGGCACTCCAGTCGACCTATGACAGACGCTGCGGTTTCCAAGTCTTTGGTAGGCCGTTGTCTGTCGCGCGGAAACTTGGTGCTGCCATTTCCCTAGCTGCGATCTTTGCGGTGGTGATTGGGCTGACCGCGATGAGCAAAGAGCGCGACCGCGACATGGCAAATATCGCCAGAACACCTGCCTATTCCTGGCAAAACCCGGCAACAAAGCTTGAGGCGAGCGTAAATGCGGCGTGGAAGTACGATGCAAAGACTAATAAAGATGGCGTGTATGTCTACACTTTCACGGAAGTGACCGACCATGCGGTCATGATTTTTGGCTTGGAAAGCGGGAGCATTGCATTGAACACCTACGTCAATTCGTTGATCCAGGGGACCAGCGAGTCCATGGCCTATAGCGACGGAGGGCGATATTTGGACAGGAGCGGTGTGCAGACATGGGAAGGACATGGCACGATGAAGGGAGCCCCCGATAGTCGACTGCGGGTAGAGGTCAGAAAGAGTGGAAGTGACTTCTGGCGACTCGTGACGATCCAAACTCCGCCATTCGACTATTCAGATGCCAAGGTCAATGCCCTAAACACCAGTCTTTGGATGACAGTGCCTCTCAGCGCATCCCCGGCCAGTTCGCCTGGCACTTGATGGGCACCACGACGCTCATCGAATGGCGCTAGCTAGTTCGCGTGGCGTGAGACGAATTCCAAGTATTCGGGCGTGCCAAGCATGTGCTCATGCATTGGTTTCTTGGCGTGGCACCGCAAGCACAACAACTCAAGGTTCCCTTCCGAGTTGTCATGTTTCAGGCCGTTCCGATGATGGACATTCAGGAACCTTGATCTCCGCTGCCCAAGCTCCAATTTGCATGAACTGCAGCAATAGAGTCGCGCACGTTTGACGCGCTCGGAAACGTCACCCCAATCATCTGTGTAATCGTTTATTGGTGCAGTATCGGAGGAGTGATTTGGTTTGACTGCGATCAGATCTCTTGGGTACTTCGCGAAGAACTCTTTGAGGTTAAATGCGGCAACTCGCTTTACGCGCTCACTTCGATCGATGTCATTTCGAAATCCTTTCCACACAATAGCGTCGAGGCAGTTCTGACACACATTTAGCTTGACGACCTGCGGCGTTACACCTCTTTCAACGACATTGACTTGGAAGTAGCCATCCTCTCGATTCGCAACCACGTATCTTTGAAAACGTTGGTTTAGACGCAACCAGCGGGCAGATTGCATCGAACACCTTGAGGCCGCGCGCCTCGGCTTCGCGGCGCACCCCCGGCGATACGCCGTGCGCGCTGAAAATCAGCGTGCTGCCGGCCGGCACCTCGCTCAGGTCTTCGACGAACACCGCGCCTTTCGAGCGCAGGTCGTCGGTCACGAATTTGTTGTGCACGACTTCATGGCGCACGTAAATGGGCG
>JANOUN010000945.1:0-4432 GCA_031416875.1 Planctomycetota bacterium
CAGGCGACGACACGTTTGCCGATGGACTCAACTGCGCAATCTGTCGGAGTGCCGCGGCCTGTGGGCTTGTAATCGTCGGCGCAGGATTCGCCACTGCCAGGAGCGAGCTTTGAGTCGTCGTCGGCTGAGTCAGAGCCGGAGCGCCACTGGTCTCAGGGATGAAATAGATGCCGTCAACATTAAAGGCCGAGAGTCCGTACAGGCTGCCGTCGAGCGTGAGTCCGGGCGCGAACGTGCCAGCAGTATTCGATCCAGGGGTCGTGAGCGTGAAGGCGAAGACATCTTCGTTGGCACCGCTCACGCCGCCTGCAGCGAAATCACCGACCGTCGAGAAAAACAGCATCGGATTGCCGCCGGTCTCGCGCACGCAGAGACCATTAATATCCTCGTTGCTGTTCGTGCCGAGACCAACGTCGCTGCCGTCGAAATAGACAGACCAGCTGCCCACGGTCGTCGGTCCAAGCGAAGTGGGTGCGAAGGCCAACAAGTCTTCGTCCTGTCCGGACGCGCCGGACACAGAAAAGGCCCCGGTCGTCGAAACCAGAATTCGGCCGTCCGCCAGCACAGCCAAAGCATCGATATTCTCTTCTGTGCCGCTGAGCCCGACGTCACTGCCGTCAAAATACATCGACCACGTACCGGCTGTCGTCGAGCCCAGGGATGTCGGCACAAAGCGGAGCAGGTCTTCGCCGTTTCCGGCGATCGTCGTGCCGTTCGGTCCAGGCACGGAAAACGAGCTGACCGTGGATACAATGATGCTCCCATCCGGAAGAAAGGTGAAGGCGTCGATATCTTCGCCAGAAGTGGTCAGCCCCACATCGCTTGCGTCGAAATGCAACCGATAGCCGTACAGTCCATTCGCCTGCACGGTGAGTTTGAGGATATCAGCGTCAGAGAAGTTCTGGCTCGGCGTGCCGTCGGTGCTGTTCAGCGTGCCGCCCCCTGTCATGGAGAGATATCTGACAATCGGCACGTTGGACACGTTTGGCACATCGATCACCAGGGAGTAGTTCGGATTCGTCGCGCCGCGGTAGCCGAACGCACGAATGTAAACCGCCTGGCCAGCCGTCACCGGCAGGCTGATCTGTTCGCGGTCATTGGTCGAATCCGAAATCGCCAATCGCGTTTGAGCGGCGTTCAGCAGTTCCAGGTCGATGTCACCCTGGCTGTTGAGAAACGCCAGGCTCACGGTCATCGTGCCGGAAGCCGTCGGAATGACCGAATAGTAGTCGTCGTCTCCTGTTGCGTTGATGTTCAGTCCGTTGTAAGTCTGATCGATCGCGGACAAACTGCGAGCTGCAGCGAACGAGTCGTTTTCTTCAAAAGGATCGGCAACTCCGCCATTGGTTCCCGCTGGCTGGTCCACGATGAAAGAATAGCTGGGATTCGTCGCCCCACTGTAACCGTACACTCGGACAAAATAGTACTGCCCGGCAACGGCCGCGAAGCTGAACTGCTCGCTATCTTGAGTTGAATTCGCCTGCCCGATTCGTGTTTGATTCGAGTCAAACACTTCCATGTCAACATCGCCCTGCGCGTGCTGGAACGAAAGGCGAAAGGCCATAGTGCCCGGGGCCGATGCGGTGACCCTGTAATAGTCAGCATCCGTCGACGAGTGAATCGAAAGATTGCTGTAGACGTGGTCTTCTGGTGGCGCGAGGATGCTGGCTGACGCAAAGCTGTTATTTGACTCAAAGACATCGGGCGGGATCGTGCCACCGCCACCGCTGCGCTGCAGCGCGATCTGGATCCGGGTGACGTTGTTGTCCTCGTTCGATTCCATAAGCCGGTTGTCGGGATCAACCTCGGTCTCAAGCCAGTAATTTCCATCGGGAACATTTGTAATGTCGATGGACTGCCCTGGAAGCCCGCGGTCATAAACGTCGGCCCAGCCCACAGAAATGCCCTGAATCTGTCCACAACTGAGGAATCGCGGTGAGCTGGGCCCCGAGGTGTTGTAGCGCTCGACATCGAGCAGACAGAAGCTCGTCTTGCCGCCGCTTGCAACAATTGCTCCGACCCCGCCATCCGAAAGAACCGCACGCAGCCGGAACTGCGCAAAACCGTCGAAATGGATGTGACCGTGTTCGGGATGATACGTAAACGTGCCGGCCAGGACATTGGTAAAGGTGCCGTCGGATGCATAAATACGCTGATACACTTCCTGCGATGTTCCCTGCGTCGCCCCGCCCCGCAGCTCCAGCGGGCCGGTGCCAATGTTCGCCATCGCCGTGGTCAGGCGAAGATCGTTGCCCACCACGGTCCAGTCGTAAATGAAGCCCTTGCTTTGATCGGCCCACGACGTCAGGTCGGGCAGGAGAGACTGCGGCGCGAGAGGCGTCGCGGCCAACACCAGGCGGGCTTCGAGTATTTCGAACGCATCGCAGTGACGATCGCGCTGCCGGCGATTCGACCGGATTGGATCGCGCCGTCGAAGCAGGTTCTCCAGGCGAGCCACAAGCTGACTAATCAAGTTGATCCTCATGAGTCGCCTTGTTCCTTTACTGAGATCGACAACGCGGTCCTGGACCGTTAAATTCAGTGACGACAACCCGGAAACGAATGGCATTTGGCTCCATATGGTCGTTCGCGGCGGCAACGATCACAAAGGCAAATTGCATGCGACTGCCGTTTCATTCGCGGATCAAAGTAGGGCACGAGTGAGGCGGGAGCAACTGTTTTTTTTAGTTCGCTGCGATTTAGCAACGATCCCGCATTTTCGTCACAGGCTGCCACGAAATTTTTCCCAACATCCGATTGACAGCCTGAGGCAGATTCGTGCTGAAACGCATCGTCGCTTGTGCGTGGTGTCGCACCGAATCGATCGACGCGACAAAAACGGCAAGCTCGAAGAACCGTCGGAATTCGAACGGAACCACATTTGTAAGGACAGAGCGAAGTTAAAAATGATCCGCAGTCGGCTGAGCGATATCTCGTGGTGGATGCGGCTGCTGAGTCAGAACATCGCACAGCGAGCCAACAATGAAGATTTGGAAGTCGGAAAATTTTGGCAGGCGCGGTATCGCGCAATTCGCCTTCTGGATGAGACGGCGATTCTGGCGCGTGCTCAATCTGCTTAACCAATCTTAACGGGTCGATTTTGGTGTTACACGGGCAACGATTCTTTCGATGCCGCATTCTTCGGCGGATGGAAGAACAGCAGGAGAACCACCGCTGCAATCAACGCGGCACCAGCTGGATAGAGCAGAAGTTCGCGATAATTCAGCATCCCTGCGGCGGGGTTAGCAAGTTCGGCTTCACCAAGATTAAGGGTCGCGGGCTCCGTATATTGATCTCGCAGCACCGGCCACAGGAATCGCGAAATGATCGGCCCCATCCCCAAAATCAGAAAGTTAAACAGGCCTTGAGCACTCGTTCGGGAATCTTTTGGGAAGACCTCGTCCACCAGAATGTAGAGCGTAGCAAAGAAAAACGCATAGCAAATGCCGTGCAGGACATTCACTGCGACGGCCCACTTTGGATCCGGGAAGAAGGCGAAAACTGCAAACCGGACAGCATGGCCGAGAATCCCGATGATCATCGTGTATCGCCATCCCAGTCGCTTCAGCACAAGTCCGAGAAACGCCATTGTTGCAATTTCTGCGACCTGCCCGATACTCATGGCCGCCTGAACCCAGTTGCCCGGCACACCGACGTCTTCCAGATATTTGAACGCAAAGAAGAAGAAGCCGTCATGCACAGTCGCATCGATCAGGGTCACAATAAACAGGACAAACAGAAACGGGTGTTTGAGCAGTTTCATGGACTCCAGCCACGCCAAACCTTGACCAGCCGCTGCCGGCTTCGGTGGAGTGTGTGGCAGGGTCAGACTGAATGCAGCGAGACACAGCGAGGCAATACCCGAGGTAAGGAATGCCCAGCTCTTGCCCTGATTCAGAGCCTGCCCGGAAAGCCCGGTTGCAAATGCTGTCCCGAGCCATTTCGTGAATCCACCCGCCTGCTCCATCGACGGAATTTTTTCCCAATCCAGCAGAATAAACACAAAAGGCCATGCAGCAGCGATCCACCCAATCGTGCCCCAAAGGCGCACCGGGCCAAAGTCTTTTTGGGCGTCCTGAATATTTGCGAATGCGATACTGTTCGTTACAGAAATTGTCGGCACATAGAACAGGCAATGGATCGCCATGCATCCGAAGAACAACCAATAGCTCGGCACGACAGGCTCAGTTCCCTGGAATGATGACCACGACAGATACCCAAAACCAAGCATCGATATTCCGCCGATCAGGTGGCTGAATGCCAGGTATTTTTCCGCCGCGAAGTTTCGATCCACGAATTGATTTGCAAAAAACATCGCGATGATGGCTGAGACTGGAAACGCGAGTGTCAAACCCATTTCCTGCCACGGCACTTCAAGCCCGAACAACTGGGTGGTTGCGGTGAAATTCAGCGCACTACCGCCAAAGTAGCC
>JANOUN010000946.1:0-2815 GCA_031416875.1 Planctomycetota bacterium
TTGTCCCGAACTTTGCCATCTCTGTTTCCAGGGTGTCTGTGAGTTCCGGACTGATCTTTTCAGGGAAACCAATGCGAAATTGCCAGTAAAAAAACCACTGTACGCGACCTCGATGAGTAAATGAATCGGCAGCCTTCGCCCAGTCTTTAGCGATGGTTGCTGCCCTCAGGTTGGCGATCGGACCACCGTCTCCTCCGCTCATTGGCGGTGCGCTGGGTGTCATATCAGATCGATGTTCTTCATAGTTCAGCCATGCACGCAATCCGATGAACATGCATCCCGTGACAATCACTCCGGCCAGAAAACTCATTGTCGTCCGACTGAGTCCCCAACGGCGGCGCTGAGCGGGAGCTGCTCCCGACTGAGCCGCAGCGATCAGATTGCGCACGGTCTCCATATCCGTCTTCACTTCACTCGCCTGCTGATATCTGCGATCCGGTTCTCTCGCCAAAGTCCTCAGAACGACTTCGTCCAGCCTCACATCCGTTTCCGCTCGTTCTGACGGCGGTGAAAAACGGCCGAGCGGTAACTCACCGGTAAGCAGCTCGTAGAACACGACGCCCATCGAGTAGATATCTGCTCGATGATCAATCCCCGGCAGCCCCTCAATCTGCTCAGGAGCCATATAGGGCGGCGTGCCCATCAACTGATGAGTCCCCGTGAGCGTTGGCATCGTGGGCGATTGCCCGAGCAGTCTCGCCAGTCCGAAGTCGGCGATTTTGACTCGGCCGCGTTTGTCGATCAGGATGTTTTCCGGCTTGATGTCGCGATGCACGACGCCTTCGTCATGAGCGAACTGCAATGCGTCGCACAATTGTCCGACGATGGTGAGCGTTTCCTTTGAGCCCAGCTTCTTGATCGGTTCGGCTCGCAGGGCTTGTCGCAGCGTGACTCCATCGACGAATTCCATCAGTAGAAAATAGATACCGTCGCGCTGTCCGAATTCGTAAACGGTGACAATGTGCGGATGACTGAGCGACGCCAGAAGCCGAGCTTCTCGAAGGAATCGTTCGGCGAATCCAGGCGTGTTGGCCATCTCGCCAGGCAACACCTTCAACGCGGCGATGCGATCGAGTTCCTTCTGACGGACCTTGAACACGGCTCCCATGCCGCCCACGCCCAGCAGTTGCTGGATCTCCAGATGCGGAAACGCGGTGGCCAGTTGTTCAACCTCCGGCGGCTTCCAGGCAACGCGCGGCCCGGCCCCGTATGTGGAGCTTTTCATGCCCTGCTGCAGCAGGCACACGGGACAAAATGTCTGGCCGGAACTGATCAGCAGCTCACCGCCACACGTTGTGCAGGTGTTTGTGGTCATGATGTTTGCTCCTGTAGGTCCCTGTAGCTTGGACATTCTTGTCCGAGATTTGGCCAAACGACATCAATGCAGCGAATGTTTTTCGTGGTACAACGATCTTTCCACAGGCGAAGCGAGCGTGGCGAAAGCGACGGACATGAATGTCCATCCTACAGTTTTCCTTGCGGCTATTGCTAACGATCAACAATCGCTCTATTATCAGGAGAAACAATTTCCTGCGAACGTTTACTGGAAAAATTGCGATATTCCTTTGCGAGCCCTCAATGACTTCGTCCATCTCCAGTGCTGAGTTACGGCCGGAGCGACGATTCGCCACCACGCGCTGGAGTCTCATTGTACAGGCTCGAAACAGCGACGAAGTACCGGCACGAGCAGCGCTGCAGGAGTTCTGCGAAGCCTATTGGTTGCCCGTGTATGGCTTTATGCGCCGGCAGACAAAGGATGTGCACGAAGCGCAGGATCTGACTCAGGGATTTTTTGCCAGTCTGCTTTCACACAATGCCCTGGCAGATCTGCATCCCGATCGCGGTCGGTTTCGATCCTTTCTGCTGGCAGCCGCAAAGCATTTTGTCTGCAACGAATGGGATAAACAGGCTGCCGTCATCCGAGGTGGCAGGATCATCCTGCATTCGCTCGACTACGAAGCTGGCGAACGCGAGTTGTCGCAGGAACTCAGTCGAGAACAATCCGCCGAAGCCATTTTCGAACGCCGCTGGGCTGTCGCGATGCTGGATCGAGTCCTCAATCGCCTGAGAACAGAATACGAACTCGCCAGAAAAACAAACCTGTTCGAATGCCTGTCACCGTTTCTTTCCGGGGATCAAAACGGCGAAGGTTATCGAAGTGTCGGCGATGCCCTGCAACTCAGCCCCGAAGCGATTCGCGTCGCAGCTCATCGCTTGCGAAAACGTTACCGTCAAATCCTGCGGGAGGAGATTGCTCATACGACGGCAACGCCGCAGGAAGTTGATGAAGAGATTCGCCATTTGTTTGCGGCGCTGCGGCGATGAAAACGCGGCCGAGTTTCGGAGCGGGATTGACTGTCGCGGACCATGGTTGAGGATCTACGCCTCGACAATCGACGGCGCTGACCGAATCAGCAACGCCTGATACGCTCCGTCGGCGGGTTGTCCGGGGTGATGCTGGATTTCGCGTTCCAGACGGAAATCTTTTAATGCCATCAGCACGGTATCCACCACCCCGCGATTCTCTTCGGGTTCCATGCTGCAGGTGGAGTACACGACACGGCCGCCGGGCCGGACGAGTTCACACGCCTGAAGCAGCAGCCGCGTTTGCAGCACCACCAGTTCTTCCAGTCCTTCCTGATCGAATCGCCATCGCGCTTCTGGTCGACGATTCAGGACGCCGGTATTGGAACACGGGACATCGACCAAAACCGCGTCAAAGGGACCGGCGGGCAAATCACGGCCATCTTTCGGGATCACCATGGGCTGGATGGACGTCAATTGCAATCGCGCGGCGTTTTCACGAATCCGCTGC
>JANOUN010000947.1:0-3122 GCA_031416875.1 Planctomycetota bacterium
TATGGCCGGTGCGATCCGATCATTCGCGACTCCGAACGCTGTCACTGAAATCGCGGGATTGCTCTGCGACTGGGCACCAGAATGATAAACATTTCGGTAATTCTCGGCCAGAAATCGAAATTCACCGTGTTTGGTTCATCAGCCCTGCGTAGAGGAGAAGTTTGTGCGATTATCTGTTTCATTTTTATCTGTCCTGGTCATGTCGGCAGCATGTGTCGCGTCAGACTTCGGCGAGTTAACGGCGAAAGTTCCGCAAGGAGCCAATGCCGTGATGGCAATCGATGTTGCGAAAGCACTCGCAACACCGCTGGCGAAAAAGAACGGCTGGGACAGGAAACTGTCTGAAGGTGGTGCCGATCGCCCGCTCTATCTTCCGCCGGAACCGGAGAAACCACACTCATTATGCAGGCTCCCGCAAATCGCCAGGCAGCGGCGCGCTGGATCAGCAGCCAAAAGGACTCTCAAGCGATGGAGATTTCGGATTATCTGGGTGTCGCCCTGGCGGCAATGAACCGAGCACCGCACATCGTCATGGCACTGGATTCCAGTAACGCAATCCAGCGGCACCGTGTCGAGCAGCAACTTCAGCAATCTGGTTTCCTGGAAAAACACAGTCTTGACCTTGAGCAGGTCGCGGGCCTCCTCGTCGGCATCCAGGGGGTCGTTCTGGAGATCACTTTTACCGACAAGGTCACCGCGATGGCCAGGATTGACTTTGCTCAGCCAGTCCCGTTTAACAAGACGGTGGCAAAGGCTCTGGTATTGGCGACACTTGAATTGAAGCAAATGTCATTGCCCGGGATCGATACATGGAATTTCTCTGTTGCTGACAAGTCCATTGTGCTGGAAGGCGAGCTTCCCATGGATTCACTCCGTCGGCTTTTGAGTTTGATGGAGCCGCCCAGCACCAAATTCAGTAGTTTGAAAGATGCGAATGTCGAAGAAGCATCCGGTGACGACATGGCAAAGAATTCACTTGCCTATTTCCAGGCAACGCAGAGCCTGATGAAAGACCTGCGGCAAAAGGCTGGATCGTATAACTCCGACGCATTCTGGATTGACACTTACTCGACGAAGATCGATCACCTGCCAATTCTGCACGTCGATAATGACTTGTTGAACTACGGTGAGGATTTGTCTGAAACATTGCGAGTCATGTCAGGAGCTCGCAAGAACGCCCGTTTGCAGGGTGGTGCTGCAGCAAGAAGCGATCTCGCAGAGGGGGGAATTATCAACAACTCCGGATATGGTTATCGAAGTTACAGTTATTCAACGCCAAGGTCGCGTGAGACTCAGGCGGGCAACGCTATTGATAACGCTGCAGCATCAGGAACTGCGGTGAAAATTCAGGGGTGGCAATTGATTGATCGCGCGACCAACCAAATTCGTCGTGAGATGACTCAGCGTTACAACGTCGAATTCTGAATCAGGTTCAGAGTGAACCCTGGACTTTAATGGCTGATAGACTGTTCCTCTCCCCGCGCTGTGGGGAGCCGCTCGGGGCCGCGTTGTTCACAGGATCGTTCGCCGAGTACAGACTAAGTTCGTATCACCGGCTCCGAACCGCAGCGGGTCTTCGCCGATGAATTTGCCGCCGACCGGGTCGTACCAGCTGGCTCAGGCGTAATACAACTGGCTGTCCGCATCCCATGGCAAACCACTGGAGAACTGGTCATTATCCACCGTCAGTCCCGTTTGAGACGTGATCTTCCCGAAGCTGTCGATCCTGCGATGATCAAGCACCACGCCCGCCGTACTGATCACATCGCGAGCCGCTCCCGTGCGATTCAATGTAGCCGTCTCGCTCCGCCGAGACGATGCCATTTCCCCAGAACATGACCAACCGACGACGGGTGATTCTCTGAACGCTATGCACAGCCTTCTGGTACGGGAAGGCGAGCTCGCAAAGTAGACAGGCCAGATCAAGGTTCATCACACGGAGCGATGATGGCCACTTTGGCCAGCGTCGCCGTGCAGTTGACCGGAGCGTTGTAAAACTCCACCTTCGTCAATTGATTGCGATGGTCCCATGAATACTGAATGTAGGCTCCGGTCGGAGCACCGCCCACCAGAGTCGTGCGGCGCATGAGCTTTGCGGTTTTGTCAAAGACATACGCTTCGCTGGTGCCCGCCATTTTGGTGCTGGTGATGAGCTGACAGTATCGACCGATGAGACTTCCAGCAGCAACTGATCGTCGGCAAAGTCCGTCTTGACGACGACCGTGGTCTGGGTCAGGTTTGAGTACCGCGTGATCGTTTGCATGGAACCGTCGGCTCGGTAATCCAGCTTTACCGACTTGTCCTGCCAGTTCGGAAAGCTCGTGGCGGATTGCCACAGTTTGGTACGTCTCTCAAGGTGCATGGCACCTGCGGTCCACCTACCTGCGGTCCACCTATGGCAGCGGCCGAGTCCTCGTCAGTCGCGAGTTGCCTCAAACCGCGCTGCCGAGACACGCCACAAATTATCTGGACAGCGGATGAGGAACATGAAAACACATCAGGCGAGCGGCAGGGCGTCAGCCCTCCGTGTCGGCCACACGATTGCACCGACGGCCAATTTCAAAACACGTAGTGACCCGTGTCGGATCGCGGTGCGCGCTGATCTTGATTTTCCATCAAAACGCAGCAGCCAACAACATTGCATCACGCGAGAACGTGGCCCGATTCGGCCTCACAATGTGCCCCGACACTCTGTGGCGGGAACTCTCGCTGCGCAGCATCGAGGCACAATGACGAACTCGCTGAGAATTCACTCGCCGCACGACAGCGAAAAGCCAGTCGCGCAAAAGCGTTTCCCATACGCCGCCTGCCGTTGCAACTCCACCGGGCTTCTTGAACAAATGCCTTGAGCTTCGGCTCGAATGGCCCGCACCGCCACAAGCCCACTCCGCTCAACCTCGGTCGTTACTCCGCGCTCTCCGTCCGCACTCGCGAAGTCAAACCCTTATATGTTAGGCGGCGATTGTGTTTGGTTACGCTTCAGTCGACTACGCCGTCGCAAGGTGTTTCAGGCAAGAAAGACATGACCGATGATCGCAGGGAGTCTCTTCGTACGTCTGTGTATCGTATCACGCGATGTTGATCGAGCAGGAAGACTGATGGAAACGCCGAAACTCCCCATT
>JANOUN010000948.1:0-2429 GCA_031416875.1 Planctomycetota bacterium
CAACAGATCCCGAAACGCGCGGCTCGGCAGGAGCCTCGCCCTCCCCACTCATACCGCACGCGGCTGGCATTGGCTCGTTTAACCGCGTGCCCAGCGGGCCGCGCGAGCAGCGTCCCGCTGGATGGATTCCCACGCGCGGGGCGTTGCCCACGCGGTTAAACAGGACTTGGTTGTCTCGACCTGCGTTACTGCTCTGCCTGTTCGGAACAATCGTTGCCTGTGAATTGTCAGTCAGTGTGTCAGCCTCAGAACGAATCCGCATTCCGTGGACCGAATCACGCCTGATCGGTTCGCCTGACCCGCCGTTGCCTTATCGAGTGACACGGGCGTATGAAAAATTGCCCCTGTTTGCTCCGGTTTATCTGCGACCAGAACCCGGAACCGATCGCCTTTTCTTTGTCGATCACAAAGGCGACTGGAAAGAACCCGGCGGACTGAGAGTTTTTCAGGATCGTGACGATGCCGCTTCCAGCCAGCCGCTGCTGCACATGGATCGGCTGATCTATGGATTTTGTTTCCATCCAAAGTACGAAGAGAACGGATACCTCTATCTGATCAGTAATGGTCCGATGCCGGAAACCAACAAGCAAAACCGCATCTCTCGGTTCACCATTGACCGCGGCCCGGATGGCGGACTCCGGAAAGACAGCGAACTCGTCATCCTGGAATGGGACTCCAACGGACACAACGGAGGCGATCTGGCATTTGGTCCGGATGGATATCTGTATTGTCCCACAGGTGATGGAACGAGTGACAGCGACACGCTGGAAACCGGGCAGGGTCTGAACGATCTGCTGGCTGTGATGCTGCGTTTGGATGTGGATCATCCGACGGATGGCAAGGCCTATGCGGTACCGCCGGATAATCCGTTTATCAGCACCGCAGGAGCGCGTCCGGAGATCTGGGCCTATGGTTTCCGCAACCCGTGGCGAATGGATTTTGATCATCAGTCGAATCAGCTGTGGCTGGGTCAGAACGGGCAGGATCTTTGGGAACAGGTCTATCTGATTCGCAAGGGAGAAAACTACGGATGGAGTGTGCAGGAAGGCAGCCATCCGTTTTATCTGCAGCGACCAACGGGACCTCAGCCGATTACGCCGCCCGTCGCAGAACATCATCATTCGGAATCGAGAAGTCTGACTGGTGGCATCGTCTATCGAGGTTCGCAGTTGCCGAAACTGGATGGTTGCTACATTTATGGGGACTATTCAACCGGCAAGATCTGGGGCGTGCGACACGATGGTACCCAGGTGATATTTCATCAGGAGCTTGCGGACACATCGCTTCAGATCACAGGCTTTGCCACAAACAAGGCTGGAGATCTGCTGGTGATCGATCATGCCGGTGGCTTCTATCGGATCGATCCCAGTCCTTCCGTGGAGCCAACCGTCTTTCCTCGCAAGCTCAGCGAAACCGGATTGTTCGAGTCCGTGGCGGACCACAAGCTGCTGCCATCGGTGATTCCCTATTCAGTCAATGTGCAATTGTGGTCCGACGCGGCAGTCAAGCAGCGATGGCTGGCCGTGCCCGGTGAAGAGCAGATTGAGTACACATCGAACCGGGGCTGGAAGTTTCCCAACGGATCCGTGCTGGTGAAAAGCTTTGCCCTTGAGCGCGAATCCGGACACGAGGAGACGCGACGCTGGATCGAAACCCGACTGATGGTCAGGCAGCAAAATGAATGGGTCGGCTATTCGTATCGCTGGAACGACGAGCAAACCGACGCGGAACTGCTGGACGCCGCAGGGGTCGATGCCTCATTCGAAATCATGGACCCAGCCGCACCGGAAGGAAAACGCACACAAACATGGCACTATCCCAGTCGCGCCGAGTGCATGGTGTGTCATTCGCGAGCCGTCAATTATGTGCTGGGCCTGACAGAGAAGCAGATGAACCGTGTGCATGATTACGGCGACGTGAGAATGAATCAGCTGGAGATGCTGGCGGAGATGGGACTATTTAAGGAACCATTGCCGAAGCCCGCGGATGCGCTGAGTCGCCTCAGCGATCCCTTTGATTTGTCCGGCGATTTGCACGCGCGCGCGACGTCTTATCTGGACGCCAACTGTTCGAATTGCCATGTGGAAGCCGGAGGTGGGAATGCTCAGTTCTCAACCGAGATCGACGCCAAACCTGATCAAATGCGATTGTTTGATGCACGCCCGGTCCATGCCACGTTCGGGATGGCCGAAGCGAGGCTCATCGCACCCGGCTCTCCTGAGCTATCCCTGCTGCTGGATCGTATGCAGCGGCTGGGCCATGGCCAGATGCCACCGATCGGAACAAATCAAATTGATCGGCCAGCCGTCGAGCTGATTCGCGAATGGATTCAGAAGATGCCGGAACTTGATTCCACCGCTGCGAAGCAGATCAAAAAATAGGCCGTGTATACTCCGCGCGGCCAGGACTGAGGGACGTGTTGTTTAGTG
>JANOUN010000949.1:0-3874 GCA_031416875.1 Planctomycetota bacterium
ACCACAGGCACGATCTCACAACAGGTTCTTGATTCCGCAGCCGACACGGCGGTTTCAATCCGGGAACGCTGCTCGGCGCCGATGATTTCAGAAGCTTTTCGCATCACAACTGTTCCTTACCACGAACCCGAAGCACCACCACCGCCGGACGAGCCACCTCCGAATGAACCTCCACTGAATCCGCCTCCACCGCCTCGGCTTTGAGCCATGTTGCGCATGACGAGCCAGATGACCGTGAAGAGTGCTCCCCAGAACAACCATGCCCAGCCACTGGCGCCCCGGCGATACAACGACACTGCGGTGAAGATTGCGAGGCCGAAGAACACGAGGGGGACGATATACTCCGCAGCGGACCGAGGCCGTGTGGGTAATTCCAGCTTGCGAGCCATTTTATCGAGTGCATCCACGCCGCTGACGATCCCGGCGGAAAAGTTCCCCTGCTTGAATTGCGGGATGATGTACTCATTCATGATCTGCTGGCAGGTCTGGTTTTCGGTGCGTCCCCAGCCTGCGCCCAGTTCAATGCGAGCCGCGCGGTCTCCTTTGGAAACCAGCAGCAGGATCCCGGTGTTCCAGTCCTGACCTTCCAGCTTTGCATGACCGATCTGCCACTGATTGAACAGCAGTGCCGCAAAAGTTTCGATCGGCATATTGGCACCACCGTGCTGAGCCATCGAATCGATTGTCACGACGATGATGGGCGTGGCTTTGTCGGTGAGCAGTTTGTCGCACACCGCTCGAATATGCGTGATCGACGGCTCGTCCAGCATTCCTGCCTTGTCGCTGATGAATTCACGGTCACCGGGAGGCTGCAGATCAAACTCCTGGGCCGTCACTGGCAGCGCATCCATGGCGATGAGAGTGCTGACCAGCAGAAGACTCAGTCGTCGAACCATCATTGGCAGACCCCTTATTCGAATTTGTTCGCGCGTGTCGCAGGGTTACGGTTCGTCGCTGCGGATGATCATCGGCGAGACTGTGTGGCAGCTCAGGAGCGACTGTGAAACTCCTCCATCGTAGCGGCACATGTTCCCGTGTGACAGCCTCCTGACGGTTTCCGTCACGGATGGCCAGTTTGTCCAGATACAGTAGGGTGTGTGTAGCGGAGCGCAACACACCAATGGGGATCCGCCTGCAACTATGGTGCGTTGCGCTCCGCTTCACGCACCCTACAGGAATCACAAAATCACAAACTGGCCAGCCGTGTTGTTTCTGTATTGTTTGCCTCAGGCAACTATTGCATCCGCTGAATGATCAGGCGATACGGATGTGCGGGACCACCATGATCGTGGGCGTCCTGGAGACTAACGAAATATTTCCCGGCTGCCAGTTCCGCGGTGATGCGAGAATCGGTTGTGCCGTCAAGATCATCGTTCACGGCCACAATGTTGCCTCGATGGTCAAACAGAGTCAGCAGGCTGTCCAGACTGGAACCATGGCGACGGGCCAGGACTTCGATCGTTACGCTCTGCGGATCGGCAATGTCGAACGCGAACACATCCACGTTCTTGTCGCTATAGATCTGTCCATCGACCGCCTGCGGGATCTGAATCGGCTGAGCCTGCTGAAAACCATCATGCGGTTCGCTCTCAGCGACCAGCGGAAGGACGCTGCCGATCAGCAGCCTGTGAGGTGGACTTTCCCCTGTGGATGAGACCACGGTCAGCGTCGCTTCGCCAGGCTCGATTCCTTCAGCCACCGTCACTTCCAGTTCGATCTGGGTATCGCCGATCTGTTTCGCATCCTGTCCGTTTGGAACGGCGACGCTGGCGACAGATAAAACCTTAAACGAAACCTGCGGACTGGACGAGCGCACTTCTTTGGCGGAATCCAGTGCCCAGCCGCGGACGACCAGTTTCGTCGTCCCTCCAGTCGCAACTGCCAGCGGTACGCACATTGCGACTCGCGGCGGCTCAACTTTCTTTTCGGCGGCGTCCTGACCGCGCGCCGCACTGCCAGACAGCAGGGTGATCGCCGCCAGCAGGCAGCATGCTCGACGATTCACTGACAGCAAGCGGTCCTTAGATTCTTTCTTTCCAACAACTACGCATTTTGCGAGCATCTTTTCGACCGTTGTTCTTTGGGATTTCGAAATTCGGACTTCGGATTTGCGGCTTCGCCGCGCTAGACATACAATTCCTCAAGCAGTCGACCGTCGTCCAGGATTTCAACCGGGCGACCGTCCGGCGTGCGGAGTTGTTTGCGAGGATCGATCCCCAGCGAATCGAGGACGGTAAACGCGACATCGGCAGGATGAATCGGATTCTCCGTAACCTGCCCGCCGTCCTTGTCTGTGGCACCGATCACACGTCCCGGGACAACGCCTGCCCCGGCGAACAGCAGCGACGCGGCAGGTGCCCAGTGATCGCGGCCGACATCTTTGTTGATCTTCGGAGTCCGGCCGAATTCACCCATGGCCAGGACCAGCGTGTCGTGCAGCAAACCACGTCCGTGCATGTCTTCGATCAGAGCCGAGAAGCCTCGATCAAAGTCGGGCAGCATACGATCCAGTCCATCACAGATCTTTGCATGATGATCCCAGCCACCGCTGTTGACGGTTACAAACGTGACACCTCTTTCGACAAGCCGCCGCGCGAGCAGACAGCTTTGACCAAACGTCGTTCGACCATAGCGATTACGCAGCTTTTCATCTTCCTTGTCGATCGCGAATGCATCACGCGCTTCACCGGACAGGACCATTTCGGTCGCCCGCTGCTGAAACTGGTCGAAGGCCTTGATCTGATCATTTCCTTCAACCCGTTCCGCCAGGCCGTCCACTGTCTTCAGCAGCGATTGGCGTCGCTGGGCTCGCAATTCCGTCAATGGTTCCGCCTGCGACACATCACGCACGCGGTAGCCTTCCTGATTCGGGTCGCCGACTTTGAACGACTCATAGCGGCCGCCGAGGAACGCACTCTTGCCAAGTTCCCAGGTGAAGGCCGGGTTCCGCGGGATGGCCGCATAGGGCGGCAGCGTGCCGGGAAATCCGCTTTCGTGAGCTGCAACAGCTCCCATCGCAGGCCAGTCACCGAACGCAGAACCGAAGCGTCCCGACATCACCCAGTTCGTCGCCGTTTCGTGGTGGTCGTTGTTATGGCTGCCGCTGCGCACCAGGCAGACTTTATCCATCGTCTGGGCCATCATGGGAAGCAATTCGCCGACAGCCAGACCTGTGACATTCGTGGAGATCGTGTGATACTTGCCGCGTATTTCTTCACTCGCATCCGGCTTCGGATCGAAACTGTCGTGATGGGACAAGCCGCCCCCCAGATACACCAGGATCACGGACTTCGCCCGATGGTTTCGCTGTTCACCGCCCTGGGCCTGCGAACGCAGAAGTGTCGGCAGGCTCAAGCCCATTGCCGACAGACCACCTACCCGCAGGAAGCTGCGACGATTCTCATTCAAGTGCAGATCAAACATTGGTCACCTGTATTCAGCGATTAAACGTGAACTCCTTGGAATTCAACAGAGCCCAGAAAACGTCGAGCAACACTTCCTGACGATCACCCGTCTTTAACAATTCGATCACGGAAGCACGCTGTTCATCGCGAGGCAAGCGACCGATCGTGCTCAGGAACAGCCAGTCGATCACTGCGTTGTCATCGGACTGTGCGGCACAGATTTTTGCAAGTTCGCCCTCGGGCGATTTCATCTTGCGATAAAGTTCATCGCTGTTCTGCAGGTGCAGCAACTGCGGCAGTGTCACATCCGCTTTGCGTTCGCAGGCACAGGCGGTTGTGCGTTCAGATCGGCCGAACAACGCCAGAAAATACGAATCGACGCCGGGATCAGGCACCTGAATCGCCCGAACTCCCAGTGGATAGCCGGTAAACTGTTCGGGCACTCCTGTGGCCTGGCAGATGGCGTCCAA
>JANOUN010000950.1:0-3968 GCA_031416875.1 Planctomycetota bacterium
CAAAGCAGTCCGATGAACAACGCCTCCATCAACGAAATGCCGATGCGGTATTCCTTCAGCAGCACTTTGCCTTTCCAACTGGCGAGCGTATCGACCAGCGCGTACACAGCGCCGAGCGTCAACATCCCGTTCAGCTCCGGACGACCTGTATGACGCTCAACCAGATTGACGTACAGGCAGCCGACACACAAACCAAACCAGCGAATTCGAACAGTAATCGATTCCGCCTGAGCTTCGCGACTCGTCGGATCAAAGTAGCGTGCTGCGGCTGCGGCTGCTTTGAAACTTGCCGGCAACCGCATGATTCCGGAAGGTGTTTCCGGGTATGGTTTACGCGAAGGGCGATCCACCTCAGCAGGGCTCATGAAATTCCTCAATTTCCGATCGACAGCAGAAGACTTACCAGCGACACCCTGCATGCAGCGGACGGGCACAATCTGGCGGACGGGCATGAACTGCCGGAGACAGTTAGGTTTACGGTGTTCGTGACGGCTGATCTCAACGTGTCATCGCTGACTTTTACACTGTCTTTGAATGTTTCGAAACTCACAGCCCAGGCGTCCGATACAAATGGCAGCACAAAATTCTCATGCAGCGGCCTGGATGGAGAGAGCCTGAAATGAGTCGAGCGGTTAACGTATTGGCACTCGTACGGGACGGCCAGAGATACATTTTCCTTTACGACGACAACAGCGTCCAGCAGGTTCTGTCTCAACTTGCTGAATTTGCAGGCGACCCCGAACTTGACTTTACATGGTACGATGCGGCAACATTGTCTCAACGCGTCCGCGATCTGCAGCGTGCAGAGGTTGATATGGAAACCGAGGATTTTCCGACCTTTTTCTAGCTTGCGCGGACCGGCACGCTGAAGATCCGTTTCGGAACCATCCCATGCATGCAGCCATTCAGGCGTTTCTGAACTATCTGAAGATTGAACGCAATGCGTCCGCGTTGACAATCAAATCGTACGCGGACGACCTTTCGCATACCATCGAATTCCTGCAGGAACAGACTGGCTCGGTTCCAGACCCTCGCCACATCGAAGTTGGCATCCTGAGGGCGTATGTCTCTTACCTGCACGAATGCGGCTACGCTCGAACCACCGTCGCCCGGCGACTTGCGTGCCTTCGCAGTTTCTTCCGGTACTGCAATCGCGAAGGCATTTGTGAAACCAATCCCGCTAAGCCACTGCGGACACCTCGGAGCGGTCGCAAACTGCCGCATTTTCTGACCACCGATCAAGTCGGTACTCTGCTCATCGCTCCGCCAGCAAATTCCGACGCAGGACTGCGAGATCGAGCAATCCTCGAAACCATGTACTCTGCCGGACTTCGCGTTTCAGAGGTCGTCGGAATCGATTTGAAAGACTGGGATCGCTCTGCAGGGATTCTGCGGGTTCTGGGAAAAGGGCGTAAGGAGCGAATTTCTCCGGTGGGAAGCTACGCGACCAAAGCCCTGGATCGATGGTTAGAGGTTCGCAGTCCAGATGCGAAAGCGGCGGAAAAACAGCGATCGGCGATGTTTCTCAATCGTTTCGGGCGGCGACTCACGACCCGAAGTATCGGTCGCATGCTGGAAACGCATATTCTGACGGCTGGTTTGTCGCAGGAAACGACACCTCACACTCTGCGGCACAGTTTTGCGACTCATCTGCTGGATGGCGGTGCCGATTTGCGCAGCGTCCAGGAATTGTTGGGGCACAAGAGTCTGACGACGACGCAGATTTACACCCATGTGAGTACCCGTCGATTACGGGAGACCTACGAAAAAGCCCATCCGCACGCCGCAAAAAACCGCGCATCCTGATCGGCGGCCTGTGACTCGAGTGCTTTGACGAGTCAGCTGAGTCTGGGGGTGGCCGGGGTTGGAGGGTGCCAGCCCAATGGCACTCGCTTTACCTCAAAAGTAGCAGGCACACGCCGTGTGCCGTCCGCTGATTCGCGCGTTTTCAAGGGCTTCGGCACTTGGAAAGTGCCTGCTACTTTCTAAAGCGAGTGCCATTGGGCGCCAGCCCGAAACCCCGGAGCTTCCTTCGCTCCGCTCAGTCCAGCCCCGGCCACCCAAGCAAGTGTTCAGGTCTGACAAAGCACTCGTCAGAAAAGTGTTCGCCTTCGAAGATCGCATCTGATAGCATGCATTCCACGCATGGCCGGAGCAATGGCCAGGCGTCGGGGCAGACAAGGAATGTCTGCTGATTTCAATCGACCGTCATGGAAGACCTGCGATGTCCGACCGACCAAAACTGACGCTGCACGATCCCGAAATCCCATTGACACGCGGGCGGTTGATGCAGTTTGCCGATGAACCGATTGCCTGCATGAGACAGCTCCATCACCATCATGGTGATCTGGCCGTCCTGGAAGAAAGCGACCAGCGACTGGTATTCGTGTTTTCGCCGGAACTCAATCATGAGGTTCTATCGAACACGCAGGTGTTTGAGTCTCGTTTTTTTGCCGTCCGCGGCAATCGCAACTCAGCCCAGCGCCGGGTGACGTCGGGTTTGCTGAGCCAGAACGGCACCGAACATCGTGACGCGCGACGGATGATGAAGGATGTCTTTGCCAGGAAAATTCTGCCGGGATATCACGAGACGATTTGCCAGATCGCCTGTGATCTGACTGACAACTGGAGCTCAGGAGACACTTGTGATCTGAACTCTGAAATGGTTCAGTTCATGTTGAAAATGACAGCCGCCCTTTTGTTTGGCGTGGATGATGCCGCGTTCGCATATCGTCTGGGCGCACTGATCGATCGCTGGGTTCATCGAAACCACGAAATCGGCATGGGCGCGTTAGTGTCGTCGCCGCAGTTTGCGGAGGGCTATGACGATCTTCTGCAGCAGGCCGAAGAACTGGAACAGTCGGTTCGCGAAATGTTTCAGTCGCATCGGAGCACGCAGCATGACCGACTGAACATTCTGAGTCTGCTGTTTCAGGCTCAGCAGTCGCAGGGGCAACTGACCGACAATCAATTGACCGGTCATGCGACGTTACTGTTCGCCGCCGCGCATTTGACGACGGCCCATACATTCAGCTGGACGTTGTTTCTGTTGTCCCAGCATCCGGCCGTGCTGCAGAAACTGCAGGCGGAATTGAGCACCAGCGTGGCCGCAGATATCCCAACGCTCGAAGAACTGGAATGCCTGCCGTACCTGGACGCAGTCATCAAGGAAAGCATGCGTGTCCTGCCCGCTTCGTCGTATTCCCAGCGAATCGCGGTGCAGCCGACATCCCTTGGGCCCGTTCGAATGACCCCCGGAACGCCCGTAATTTTCAGTCAGTTCATCACTCATCACCGCCCGGACCTGTACGTGGACGCCGACCGCTTCGTGCCGGAACGCTGGGCAGCGATTACGCCGTCGGCATATGAGTATCTGCCGTTCGGAGCCGGCCCGAGAATGTGCATCGGCGCACCCCTGGCGATGGCCGAAATTCGCACCGCGCTGACCATCATGCTCAAGCGATTCAGTTTCCAGATCCAGCCCATGAGTACCATCAACGGGCACGTCATTTCCACAATGCTCGGCCCAACCAGTTCGATCCCGGCCATGCTGCTGCCTGGCAACAGTCTGCCAGTCAGTGTGCCGGTTTCCGGTTCAATCCACAATCTGGTTCAGCTGCCGGATGCGACACGCGCGGTTTCCATTCCAGTTGCGGCGTAACGTCCGGCTGCTCACAACACGACGCCACAGTTCATTGCAGGGAACCAGGATCACTCCGTCTGTGGGGCAGCGCTGGTTCATCTCGGAGCCGGTTGTACCGCACGCGGTTGGCATTGACTCGTTTAACCGCGTGCCCAGCGGGCCGCGATTGTTCTATTTGAGATTTCGTATTTGAGATTTGAGATTTGCTGACTCTACCGGATTCTATGTGCTGGATGTTTGAACCACGAATCGACACGAATCAACACGAATTGTTAAGCATTCCATTCGTGTCTATTTGTGTTCATTCGTGGTTCCCGGTCTGGAA
>JANOUN010000951.1:0-4774 GCA_031416875.1 Planctomycetota bacterium
CGAGTCCCGGCCGCATAGATGCCTCAAGCTTGGTCATTGTATCGACCATTTCTGACTGAATCTCGGCCCATTGTGCCTCCGGACGTCGGTAGCCGCCGCGTTCGACAATATGTTTGCTTCGACATGCTCGCTTTGTGTCGAGACGCTCCCACGGCAGCGTTCCGCCGGAAGATTTCTCGATTTCATCTTTCTTTGCGTACAGATGATCGAAAATCTGTTTGTTTTCTGTGGCGTCGCCGCGGTCAATGTAGAGTTCCGTGACGCCATATTCCTGGACAATCACGTAGTTGAACCCAGGGCCGCGGATAAGCTCGATCACTACGAGGTTTGCCTGAGGATCGATCGCAAGCAGATCGATCCGGCGGCGACTGTCGTCCCAATCACCAAACTCTTCCGTCAGGACATACAGGTCATCACCGAGAACGTCGATCTGAGATCGCAACAATCTCTGCAGATCGTCACGTTCACGAACCTTGAGATCAGCGAACGAAGTCCTGTTTAGAGGACGAAACGCGTCGGAAGTCATTTCAAAGAGCGGCATGGTTGCAGCAATTCGATTACAGGTGCGTGGGCAGGAATCTGCCGACAGGGGTGGCGTTCAGATGATGGTACTCAGCGACCCTGCAGCAATGCTTCCACCCAATCCAGATGCCGATGCAATTTCAGATAAAACCGTGCCGCTGTACTGAATGAAGCCCTATCGGTAATCCTGGCTCTCATTCGATCTGCGATTTTTATTCGCGATGGTGAGCCCTCAGCGAGTTCCTCATAGGTTGCAACGTCATCGGCAATCTGGTGATACAACTGTTCGCGTTTTGAGTTGAAGTCAGGATGATCCAGGTTCAGAAGAATTTGACTCTTGTCCACGCGCTCCTTTGCGATGGGATCCGCGGCGAAAGCCGGGTTCAGAACTGGTCGCCCGTCGGATTGAAATGCTAACAATTCACAGTCATGCTGATTGCATGGATCGAGAATGATTGGCTTCTCTACAGCCAGATCTCGTTTGCAAAGAGCACGTACGCCGGGATGTAGCAGCGGAAACGCATCACCTTTTCCGCCGGCGTGCCCGCGTTCGGCATTGTACTGGAGACTATTCGACCACCAACACGCAACTCGAAAATTCGTCTGCTCAAATGCCAACCACCAATAGTCGGTCTTTTGTCTAAAGTGGTCGATTGTTAGATCTGCACCGACGAGTTCAACTTCAGTGTACCAGCACTTGTGCCCGAGTATTGCAGTGATCATTTCCTTTATCGGTGACCATTTCCTGCTGCCATTTCGGTCTATATAAGCTTTGCGGTCGTTCTTCCTTCGACCGCGACACGTCCTTCTGGCCGCAGCCAGAGCTTCCTTTGCCTTCTTGCCATCCGCATCACCGAAGATGATCGCCATCAACGACGGAAGCTCAATATGTCGCATGCTTACCCCTTTTCCTCTCCATGCTGCTTGCGTAAAAACTCGACATACTTCGGATCCCGTTCACTGACTCCAGGAGAAATGATTTCCAACTGTCTGTTCAGTCGCCTGAGTTCGGTCTTGTCAGCTTCTGTCAGCACCGCTTTGACACTGATTTGAAGCCGGCGGGCAAGAAGCTTCTGGGTTTCTTTATCCAGACTGGACGGGAGGCCAAAATACTCACTGCTGCAGAGCAGATTTGCGACGCCTTGCCCGCGTGGATCGCGAACCGGCCTCGTAAACATTTGTTTGTTTTCCGATGGCGGATGAGCCAGCAGAATCTGGTCTTTAGTCATTCCGGAAATCATGATTGGATCGTGTGTCGCCATCAGCACCGTAGAGAACGATCGCTGATGTTGATCAAAGGCGTCGTTCAACATCTCCGGATATTCCCACGACCAATGCGGATTGAGATGCGTATCTGGCTCATCAAGCAAAATGAGGTTGTCTCGCTGGTTGGTCAGGCGAATGGCGCCGACGACTGCAATCAACTGCTTTTCGCCTTCACTGAGCTGATCAAAATCGAATATCGCACCTGTATGAACGCTCTTTAACTGAAACCGAATGCTGCGGAATACTCCTCGGTGTCTCAACTGTTCAAGTGCGAGGTAGAGATTGTCGTTACTACGCGCCAATCGATCTGCCAAGTCAGTAATCCTCCTGTTTGTCTTGTCGGCATCGTTAAAGACATAGGTGCGTGATTCGGAGTATGCAAGTCTTAGCACTCCCCCGTCGGAATCCACATCGGGCTCAAACAGCAGCTGTGTGTCCGGTTCCTTCGACCGCTCACTATCCTGCACAAATGCGATCTCATCAATGGCCGCAACAATCTTGCGAACGGCTCCGACCGTATTCCAGAGCTTTGGTTCGTGTTCCGTGGGATCAAAGCCATCTGGAGACCGAAGCGTCAGTGAAACGTTCACGGCATCCACAATACCCAGCCGGCTAAGAAACTGCGTGTCCCGATGAGCGATTAACGCAAGCAGGATTACCTGAGATTGCTGATTTGTGGACTCAACAAACAGCGGTCTGTAACTGTCCGTCTCCGGATTTCGTGTGATCTTCTGGAAGTCTCTTCGGTAGCGTTGAATCAACTTGCGCACCCGTTGGCATTCACCCGAATAATACACGAACGTCAGTTCGGGGTAGTAAACTTGTGCGGGGCGCCGTCGAAGCCGTTGGGCAAAAGCCTTGAGAGGAACATGCTCGTCGTCAACATGTACGATGAGCCGACCAGCTTCACCGGTCAGTGACACATTTCTCCGTTGCGCGACGAAGTCGAAGGAGAAATCGAAGGGCGGACACTTCTTGAAGTATGCGCCGATCAAAATGTGGAGAATCGCCTCAATCAGGTTCGACTTTCCACTCCCGTTACTTCCTATGATGGCATTTAGCAAGCACGGAGTATGGAACTCTATGTCGCAGTCGCGCAAGTTCTTGAAACCGTCGATCCAGAGGCGAGTGATCTTCATCAGCTGCTCCCTGCCGAAGGAGACGATGAAACCGATGTGAGTTCGGCAACGACTGCCGAGAGGAGGTTCGCGGCGGTGGCGCGGGAGGCGGCGAGCTGCGTTTCCAACTTATCGACCTGGCCCAGCAGTTGCTCCACTTTGGCCACGATCCGACGCTGTTCGGCGAGGGGTGGGACGGGAATCGCGAATCCCTTGATGTCGCCCATCGAAATGTTGTCGTTTGTAGAGTTCTTGGCCTTCCGGATGACCTCTTGGGTCATTTCGGATCGGATCACTATGTCGATGTACCTTGGGTTAGCAGACTCAAGAACGTTGATAGTGGCCACTCTTTGATTCACGACCATCGGTTCAATGAGTGACTCAACCAAGTAGCTCTTTCCCACCGTTCCGCCCGTCATCGCCATTAGAATGTTGCTCTGGGCGAGACTAAATTTCTGCAGATCTGGCGTGAATGGATGCCGTACTACTTTGTGGTCTTTGAACCCGAACTCATCGAAGTCCGAGATTCGGACCACTCTTGTTCCTTCTTCCGTGTAGGCTGTGCTTTTGAACGCATAGCCGCCGTTGATATCTGCGAGATTGGTCAGCCGGGTCCACGCCCATCCATGCGGAATCACAAACGATGATTGGGCTACAAGTTCTTCATCCGGTTCACACAGGGCTGTCGCCGGTTCGTCGGTCGGGTCTTGGGGGACGAGTTTGCCTTGGACGGCGAGGTTGAGGATGGACTTTCGTATATCTGAAGGTTGAATGCTGAAGGATGAATGAAAGACGAAATTCAGGTTGGCCGGGGTGGGCGCGTCGGCAAAGCGGGACAGCGACGCGCGGGCGAGCGCGGCGTGCCGCATCTCCCGTTCCCGCTGCAGCGACTCCAGGCGATCACACAACGCCATCAACTCATCCACCTTCGCCACAATCCGCTTCTGCTCGGCGAGGGGTGGGACGGGAACGGGAATGGAAAGCCACTTACCCTTATTCAGAATCGCAATCGTTGTGCTGCTCGATTTATTCCACGCTGTGTCTTGGAAGGAGCGAGAGCGGGCAGCTACCAGAAGGTATCGTGAATCGACAGCGGCAACCGGCGTGAGTGAATTGATTTGCTGATTAAAAGCGCACTCCCGCTCGATCAGGTTACATTTTCCTATCGTTCCAATGCAGACCATGAGAAGGCTGCCGCTGGGTGCGAGTCGACTACCACTTTCTGCACCGTGCCGAGTCAGACTCTCGTTTGAATAGTCAATTGAATTCGGAAGGATGTCTGGAGGCTTGATGAAGGGAATGTCGCCGTTGAACGCATCGTGGTCGGCTTTGCTCGGGGTTGTTCCCGATTGAGCCGCCCCAATATCGACGAGTGCCATCCATCGCCAATGGGATGGAATGTCGAAGTGCGGTTCCGCTTCTTCGACTGACTCCTTTGGTGAGCGCAAACCAAGGGAGTTGGCGAGGGCTGCGACATTGTCACGGAATTCGATTTGGGACGGGACTGTGCCATCAGTCGGAAACGCGGACGTGAGTCTTCCTTGAACCGCAAGTTCCAGCACCAACTCCCGCATCTTCTCCACCGCATCGGGTGCGTCGGCGAACTGATCGAACCGCTCGAAGAAGGTTTCCAGCTTCATACCCTGGCTTCCTCGGTGCGGGTCCATAGCTCCGTAGGAGCGGCCTGTTTGTAGCCCCGCGTTCTCCCATCAATCACAAGCCCCAGCGGGGCGGCATGTTCCTGCGTGTCCATCAATTCTCCGGCGCAAAACGGTTCGTCATGCGTGCTAATGTCGCTCCTCCGGAGCTTTGATTGTTTGATTCCTGCGTTTCTATAAACATTTCGCTCCTCTGGAGCTGAACGCCAG
>JANOUN010000952.1:0-5040 GCA_031416875.1 Planctomycetota bacterium
CGAAATTTTTTGTTGGGTGGGCGGGGCTGGACTGAGCGAAGCAAAGAAAGCCCCGGGGTTTCGAGTTAGCGCTCTCCAACCCCGGCCACCCCCGCACGAAACCATGACAAGCCACCAGCTGCAACAGTCCAAGCGCCAGGCAGGTTACGAAAAGCCTCATCCTTCGTACTCAGAGAGAAAGCCCATAAATTCGCGACGGTGTTCTTCTTCGTCACCGAGAGCTGTGATGCACAGATCCTGTGTCACATAGTCAAAGCCATCGCACAGTTGAATGATTTTCGAATACTGAGCGATCGCGGCGTCTTCGGCGATAATGACACCCTTGATAATGGCGACCACGTCTGTCATTTTCTTCGGAGGTTGCAGGCTGTCCTGGCGTGCCACAAACGACGCAGTGCCGGGAACGATTCCGCCCACCGTCTTGATGCGTTTCGCCAGCAGCTGAGCATGGATCATTTCGGCCGCGATATCTGCCTGCAGCGACGACTTGATTTCTTCCGCCCGGACGCCGTCCAGATTGATGGAGCAGGCGATGTAATTCATCACTGTTTCCATTTCCATCCAGTACGCGACACAAAGTTCGGAGATGATGGTGTTTCGTTTTTCCTGATCAGACATAGCTTTCACTTTCGATTCATGATTCATGAACACTGACAAAGATCGCGGGATGGCGATCATTCTTGTTAGGCGAGAGGCCGAAATGAATTTACTGGAGCTGAATTCGTAAGAATTCAGATCTCCCCTGAATTCTCACGAATTCAGCTACGGAAGCAGAGTAGTATAGTCATCACCATCCTGAAACCAACGACGCTGGCGCATAAAAAAAAGGCCGATCGGATTGAAATAAATCCGATGGCCTTTTTCAAGGAGCGAGGTTTCTCAGGCACTCGCTCAAATACACGGGCTCGTTTCTCAGGCGAGCCATCGTCTCTCTTTGCACTGCGGTCTCAAAGCAGTGTGCTGCGTTCTCAGGGCAGCGGTCGGGCTCAAGGATCTCACTCCGAGCCCAGTCTCTCTCTCGACAGAACAGTTAAGCAATGCCCGTGCCAATGGACTCCGGGAGACTCTGGAAAACTTGCCCAATCACGTTCAGGAAATCACCGCAATGCCTTATTTTTCATGGTGTTTACGGCAATATCATGATTCCTGAACGACTTTCCGGATGTGTTCAAACGCCCATCATTCGTCGGGCGGTTTTGAATTTCTTACAATGCCTTTCCGTTGCAATGTTTACAAAATTGCAGTTTTTCAGTTCTGCTCTCGCCAGGAACACTGCCCGTGTCGGACGGACTGCTTTCTCATCCTTTTACGCCGCATGACTTCTGGATGAAGAAAGCGCTGGATCAGGCAGTCGTGGCGTTTGATCAGGGAGAAGTTCCTGTCGGTGCCGTCATTGTGTATCAGGAGAAAATCATCGCCGAAGCCTGCAACCAGCGCGAGATGCTCAATGATCCAACGGCCCATGCGGAAATGATCGCAATCACTCAGGCCGCCGAAGTGCTGCAGTCCTGGAGATTGCTGGATTGCACGTTGTACGTCACGCTTGAGCCGTGTCCGATGTGCGCCGGCGCCATCGTGCAGGCCAGAATTCCACGTGTGGTTTATGGGGCAACTGATCCCAAAGCGGGTGCGTGTCATACGCTCTTCAGTCTGACTTCCGACATTCGACTGAACCATCAGGCGGCGGTCATGGGTGGCATCATGCAGGAAGACTGTCGCGCAATTCTTCAGGAGTTTTTCCGGCAGCAGCGCGCACTTGGAAAGAAATAAGTGTTCGTCGCTGCCGCTGCATGAGTCCTGCAGCCAGCGAAATCCACTTTGAGACACGCAAGACGTGCCGGTGGCGCGGCGGATCGGCGAAAACTGCCGATCCTGGGCCGTGTTTTTCCATACTGCGTGCTGTGCCGTGCAGAGCTCTCGAATAATTGCAACCAAAACTTTAAGAGGTCTTGACCCAAATTTTGAGTTGGGATAAATCTCCCCTCGCACGCAACGGGTTTCCCGGCAGATTCAGCCAAACCGTTGTGACTCCCTTCCGAATCCTCCTGTTCATCACGCTTTGTCTGCTGATCTGCTTCCTCGCAGAAAATCAAACGAGCGTCCTGTCTCATCTCAGTGGTTTCAGACGCACCGCAATCCCGCTTCAGCCGCACTGAAGCAAACTGCCTTGTGACCCTGACACCCAAACCCGTCTCATTCGCCCGCTGGCAGTTTATTGTCAAACTGTGTGCAGGCTCGTGATCCTTTCTTCAGGGAAGAAGCTCATGCTGTCCAGAAGAATCGCCCTTGTTGCCGCGCTTGGCGCGTTGGCTGTATCATTGCAAAATGGTGTTGCAAGGGCTCAATACTATGGTGATGGATGTTCCAGTTGCGGAACATCGATGGCTGCACCGATTAGCGCAGCCAGTTGCTGCACTCCCATCCAGCCGATGCAGGCGACCTGCTACCAGACGGTTCCTGTGACGACTTATGCACAGGTCAAACAGACTGTGGAAGTGCCGCATTACGAAACCGCGATGGAAGAACGTGAAGTCACGGTCTACCGTCCGGTGACATCAAGTCGTGAAGTCGAAGTGCCGACCGTTTCATATCAGAACGTCGTCGAAAACCGCACGGTCAACCGTGATATGGGCCGGTGGGTTACGAATTACCACCCGGTCGCCAAGTGTGCCCCTTGTCAGGTCGATCCTCGCCCGGGTGTGATGGGATGGATGAATCGCACGGGCTATTCGATGCGAACAGCCTTCGTGCCGAACTACACGACATCTCGCCAATATGTGCCGAGCATGATGACATGCAACGTGCCTTCAGTGCGTCAGGTCGCCGTTCAGGGAACACGCCGCGTCACGGTTCAGGAGACCAAAATGGTGGCTGAACTCAAGACAGAAAAAGTGGCCGTACAGAAGCTGGTGATGCGAAAAGAAGAAGTCACCGTAATGCGTCCACAGACAGCCTATCGCACCGTTCCGATCGGGTCATCAATGGCTTACGGCGGATATTACGGCGGCTCACAGATGGCATTCGGCGGATATTACGGTGGTTCACAGATGGCATACGGCTACCCGATTATTGACAGCACGACCCAGTCCGCTCAGCGACCCGTACCTGATACGGTCGGCGGCGGGCCGGCACGCACTGCCACCAAAGAAAACTTTGAAGTCGACAAGCCGTACGACCGCAACAGTTCTGCCGCTCCTGCGGATGGTGCCTCTTACGAAGCACCTGCCCGTGACGATGACGATGCGATCTCTTTTCCACCCTCTGCGCGCCGCGAATCCAGCAAAGAGGTTGTCCCGACGGCTCACCGCCGCTCGTCTTCAACAGCAACTGCTGCGGAAGCCACCGGCAGCAAGTCCTCCGGCTGGCGGGCCACGCGAAAGTCCAGCGAACGAAGCATTTCACAAAGTGACCTGACGAAGCCGTCCATTTCGATGGCCGATTCAGTCCGCGAACGATAGTCGCCATCGCGGCGACGCCCTGAAACGGAGTGCCGTCTCCCCGGCGGCATTCATTGAATCCTCTCCTCCTCTCTCCCCTCCTCTCTCTCCTTTCTTGTTCAGGTTGATGCGTCCCCTCGCGGCACCGGTATCATGCCGGTGCCCATTTTCTTGCGCGGATGTTCACAACAGTCCGCATGTCTCTGCCGTACGCGGTTGGCATTGACTCGTTTAACCGCGTGCCCAGCGGGCCGCGCGTGCTGCGTCACGGTGGCTGGATTTCCACGCGCGGGGCGTTGCCCGCGCGGTTAAACGAATGTGCCAACCATAACCGCGCAAAGTATCTCCTACTGTGGCGGTGGTGGCTGCAATGTTCGTGGTACACCGGGTCCGCCGGGGACGCCTGGCCCACCGGGAATCCCTGGTCCGCCTGGCCCTGGACCCATCGGCATTACTCCCTGAAGGATCGCCGGGTTGTCCTTCAGAATACTCACGAGCTGACCAGGGATCGTAAGAGAAATTGTGGCAACTGATCCGCTGTGCGTTGCGGAAAGACTACCGACCATTTGGTCGACTGGTGCCTGCAGCGGCTGAGGAACCATCTGAGCGGCGGCCACTGGGTACATCTGTTTGGCCATCCCCAAACCTTGATCCAGCGGCCCCTGAACTTCATTTGCCGCCTCAGGTTCTGTCAGATTCACGACCACTTTCAGATCCAGATTGCTGGCGAAGTCCATCGTGATCGCCGCACCGGCGATTTTTCCCCGCACGGCCTGAACGATTTGATTCAACATCGGCGGCGCCTCGCCTGGTGCGTCCGGAATGGATCCACTCATCCCGGGCAGCAGCGGACTGGAAAACGCCAGGACAAACGGGCTGCCGTTCGAAACAAAGCTGAACTGCTCATTCGTCGCTTCGCCAGGACCGCTGGTGATCGCTGCCTGAATCGCTTTTTCTACTCCAAAAATGTAGGTTCGCGCATCGACTGGACAGAGCGCGACCTGCGGTTGATTCGGTTGCTGACTGTCGATCAGATAGTATGCCTTACCATCGAAGGACGACTCCACTCCTTTGCTGGCGGCAACGATCTTCGCCACATCAACATCCTTATTCGTTCGCAGGACACTGATGGCATTGCCGCCACTGAATACATTTTGCGCCATCACCGTCGGATCCTGACCGCTCGCCGCCAGCACTCCCAGTTGCATCATTCCCGCCATAAAATTGCTGACGCCGGATGTGACCGATTCAATATCGTTTGCATCAAAGCCCGCTTGAGCCGCCATTTCGGTCATGGCTTTTTCAAATTCGGGTGTGCCCGTCATGGGTGCCACAAAACCACTGGCGAGGACATCGGCTGGTCGGGCATAGAACACGAAGTCTGCATCCACCGGAAGGTAAGACGTGTCGATCGGTGCCCCTGTGGCGCGAGACGCTGAAGAACCGGGTACTGCGGGCTTACCGCCAAGAAACGGATTGCTCGACGCCGGGGAATCAGGCGCTTCAGCCGTCGGAGGAGCTTCGGCCTTTGGAGTCGCTGCCGGAATCTCCGACTTCTTTGGTGCATCCGCTGCAGCCAGCAGATCGGTGGCTGGAGTTTTCG
>JANOUN010000953.1:0-5898 GCA_031416875.1 Planctomycetota bacterium
GCGGGGTAGGGGAGCTTGACCACTCAGCCGCTGTTGACACCGCAGGCCTTCGCGCAGAAGTGGCGCAGCGTGACGACCACGGAGAAGTTCTACGTGGGAATCAACGCCGATGAAACGGCGGCACTGCTGGCAGGACTGGAACCGCAAAAATCACCTGAGGTGGTAGTTGAGGTGGTAGCAAACGAAAAAGGGGTTCCCGATCACTCGGAAACCCCTGAAAATCAATGGGGCCGCAGGGACTTGAACCCTGAACCAACGGATTATGAGTCCGCTGCTCTAACCGATTGAGCTACGGCCCCGGACTGATCGTACGGCCTTTGAATTCTGCTGACTGTACCGTTTTCTATGTGTTCGCCAATTGAAGCGAGGTTTCCAGACCGGGAACCACGAATGAACACAAATAGACACAAATGGAATGCTCAACAATTCGTGTTTATTCGTGTCAATTCGTGGTTCAAACATCCAGCACATAGAATCCGGTAGAGTCAGGAATTCTGTGACCACTACCGTTGCGACTACCCCGACACGGCGGAATATCTCAGAGTTCGCTGTGATCTGCAAGCAGGCTGTTGTCAGGGATTTCCGGCTGAGATCCGGACGGTCACCGTTCCGCGGTTCTTGTCGCGTGTTGACCAGTGGTCGTTCGTCTGGAGCCACAGGATGCCGTCGATTGGTGATCGCAGTTTTTTTTGGGTTCCAATGGGAATGTGACGCGTGGTTTTGCTGCCGTCGGCGGAGATGATCGTTCCGATGATTTCTCCCAGTGGTCGGCCATCGACATAGTCAATTGTGATGCCGTCCGGTTCCGAATACCAGGGCCTGGTCGTTTCTTCAACGATGTAGCGGCCCTGGCACTTGATGACGATCTCTTGTCCTTCTGTCAACGACAACCCTGTCGAGGCCCATTGCTGGCCGACGTCCAGCACGAATTCGGCTGGCAACTCGATGTCACCATTTGACTCCTGTGGTTTTAACGCGTTGAGGGCTGGAAATCGCGCATTGGCAACATCGGCTTCGTGAAGCCCATCAAGGTACAGCGGCCAGACCTGATCCAGTTGCTTCCATACTGCTTCCGGAACATCGGCAATCGCATCGTCAAATTGCCGTTTCGTGCGACAGGCGGCAACGGCTGCAAAGTCAGGTTGCAACTCCGGATGATGATTGATCAGCCAGACCAATGCCCAGGCATTGGCGTATTGCGAATCGTCCTGAAACGTCGTATCAGGCGGATGCAGCACGGTTTGGAGCGGCACGATATCAGCCAGCTCACCTGTCTCCGATGGTTCCAGAATGAAGTGCCGCCGAATTTCTGCAATCCGATGCCAGCCTTCGAATCCTTCAACGGACGATGGCAGGATCCCAAAATCGCTCTTCGCAACGTCCGCGTGCAGTCGATGTGTTGCGTAGTACTCAGCGATGCCTTCGGTGTACCACAACGGCGGAATGTCGCGCATGCCGTATTCGCACATCAGGAAGCAGTGGACAAATTCATGCAGCAGCAGATGCCGTCGGTAGTAGTCCGCCGTCTGGTTATTCATCCAGAACCGATACCCCAGATGCCGACCATGCCGAATCGGGTACTGTTCCGGCGGCAAGACACCGGCACGTTCAAAACGGTCTTGAGCGTCCATCAAAAATCCGGTGACCTGAAACTTCGTCCCGGCAAGATCGGGAGCCAGCTTGCCCAGGCGCCGTTCGAGTGTCGCGAACAATGCGTCCGCCAGCCGCGGCAGATCTGCCACAGATTCCAGCGGCAAATCGGTGACCAGAATCAGATGTTCGGACTCCACGATCCGCAACCCTTCCGCCCTGAGTTCGTCACGGTTCAACTCTGGTCGATCATCGGGCAAACGAAATCGCTGTGGAGGAACGGCGGCACCTGTGTTCCCGACACCGCCAGTGTTCCCGGAATTGTTCGGCCCCGGACTGGTAAACGTGTCCTGCGCGACCGTTGGAGGCGACTGAAACGTAACAGCAGACGCTCCTGCGACGGTTGCAGTCTCCTCAGACGCTGCTCGCCGCTGCACTGCATTTCCAGTTTTAGCCGCCGCAGCGTCAGAAACCTCGGGCGTACCAGACACTGCGTTGGGCTGTTGCGACGTGCCACCGCATCCGTTCAGCGCGGCAAGCAACAACACGCAAGTGCCGACAGCCGTCCTTTGACAAAACTGAGTGGCGTATCGTGCAGTCATAGTAAATCGACTGCTCCATACTGTTCGTAGTCCCGCCTTTAGGCGGAAATTCAGACTGCCACGCCATGAACATTCAGTCCATTTTCCGGCTAAAGCCGGGACTACAAGCGAATCTCGGACAGTCATAGTAAAGGGCTCATTGGCAAGTCATTATTCAGGCAGCGGCTTGCCTTTTGTCTCCGGAGCAAACGGCACTGCCAAAAGCCCGATCAGAAAGATGGCGCACATCGTGACCCCGGCGTAACGGAACGACATCACGCCCTCGTAGCCCGGGCCGGAATAGACGTGGCGAATCAGCTTGCCCAGCGTGAACGGCCCGAGTGCCGCGACAAACCGTCCGACGTTGTAACAAAATGACGTCCCGGTACTGCGAAGGCGGGTTGGGAACAGTTCCGGAAAATAGACCGCGTAACCTCCGAAGATGGACAGCTGGAAGAAGCCCATCAAAGGGACCATCCAGAAGATGTCGTAGACTCCTGAGATGCGTCCGAGATTCCAGAATACGTTCATAGTGGCGAACATCGCTCCGACAAAACAGATCGCGAATGTCGATTTGCGCCCCAAATAGTGGCTGAGATAGCTGAACATGAAGATGCCGAAGAATGCTCCAAGATTCAGCACGAGCGACGTAATCCCCGACCACTTCTTGAGCGCCGCTTCCAGTTCCGGGCCTTTGAGACCTTCCGCTTCAAACACAGGTTTGAAGACTTCCCGCTGCAGGTCAGCCGCGAAGAATCCGATGCCCCACAGTCCGATGACGCCGGCACTGGCCAGCAGCAGACCAATCAGGGCTCGGTAACGCAGTTCCGGATTTCCAAACAGTTCGCTGTAGGAACCGAGCTGTTTCGCCACGCCTTCCGTGGCGGAAACGGACTGCCATCGTTCGGGTTCTTTCAGCCGACGACGGACAAACAATGACAGCAGGGCCGGAGCTGTGCCGATCAGAAACATCACTCGCCAGGAAGTGCCCGCCATCCCGATCAGAGCCGCCGTGACGTTGCCGACAGCCGACAAAGCCTGCAGCAGCCCCAGCGCATGTGGCCGGGCGCGCGATGGCATAACTTCCGCGACCAGTGAAACGCCGACCGCGAATTCACCTCCGACACCGAGCCCCGTGAGAAATCGCCAGACGCTGAAGTCCCAGAATCCCGTCGACAAGGCGCTCAGGCCCGTGAAAATCGAATAGACGATAATCGTCGCCAGCATCGTCTTTACCCGTCCCCAGCGATCTCCGAGGACACCGAAGAAGAGACCTCCGGTCGCCCAGCCGATCAGAAAGATGGATGTTGCATAGCCGCCGTACTCTTTTCGTTTCGCACCAAGGAATAAACTCTCTTCGGACGTGAGATTCTGTTTTTCGAACTCTGCCTGCCCGGGCGGAATCAAAACCTTGCCGTCCTGCGCCGCTGCCTGATCCGGAATCCGTGAAGCGGTCCACAGCTTCCCCAGTTCGACGCGACGGGTCTCCGGCATCTCTGAGTCATCAAGACTTTGAATGCTGATCAGTTCATTCATCGCCAGAGGGCGAGCCAGTGTGAACAACTGCTGATCCATCGTGTCGAAGAGCCAGCCGAGAGCTGCCACCACGAACACAAACCAGTGATACCGGTTCAGCTCTTTGTACCAGGGGCCGCTGGACGAAGTCGGTTGTTCGTCGGATGCAGAGGAAAAATCAGCGTGCAAGGATATCTCCTGCGGATTGGATCACGGGTGACGAGATGAGGATGCGGGAAACCTGTCTGATCGAAAATCATCATGACTCGGTTCCGTGTGGCGGATCTGTCACACTTTGTCAAAACCGGCGCCCTGGTTCAACCATCCGCTCCCGCCAAATTCGGGGATCGGGCAATTTGGCGAGAAGTGCTTTCCTCACGGCACAGCTCGTCGCCGCAGTGTGGCACCGCCTGAGAGATTTGCGACGGAGGCAAAGCCGTGCTGTTTCAGAATCCGCTGAGCCACATGGCCTCGCAGTCCGACGCCGCAACTGACGACTGTCGGCTTTGATGCATCCAGCTCGTGCAATCGATCGCGCAGTTCATCCACCGGAATGGCGACCACCGCAGCGCAGCCGGTCAGCGGTGCTTTGGCGATTTCGGCCGCCGTGCGAACATCAACGACCTGATATCCTGACAAATCTGAGTCCGGGTCCAGCAGATCTCCCAATCCGTCCAGTTGATTGCACGCTGCGAACGCAGCATGATGAACAGGATCCTTCGCCGATCCGTAAGGCGGTGCGTAGGACAGATCCAGACCAGCGAGATCGCGGACTGTCGCGTTGAACGCCATGGCCGTCGCAATCACGTCGATGCGTTTGTCGATCCCGTCCTTGCCGATCGCCTGAGCCCCCAGCACACGACCATCGTCCGCAGCGTAAATCAGCTTCAGCGTGATCGGCGTCGCGCCGGGAAAGTAGCCCGCGTGCTGCCCCGCTACGACCGTCACGCAGCGAAACTTGAGTCCAGCTCGCGTTGCCGCCCTGGCGGACAACCCTGTCATCCCGGCAGCGTATTCAAAGACGCGCACGATCGCAGTGCCCAGAACCGCCGCGCTCGCAGCCGCTGTCCCTGTCGCGGCATGCTGACCGGCCAGGCGTCCCGCGCGATTGGCGGGACCAGCTAGAGCAACGCGCATCGATTGGCCGAGCGGGGCTGTCAGATACTCCGCCGCATCGCCGACCGCGTAGATGTCCGGATCAGAGGACTGACAATACGAATTGGTCGCGATGCCACCCGTCTTGCCGATGTCCAGACCCGCTTCAATTGCCAGCTGTGTATTCGGACGCACGCCCATTCCAAGGATGATGAGTGACCCCGAAAGTGTCTTGCCATTCAGCAATTCGACGCCTGTGGCATTTCCGGCAGCATCTTTCGTAATACAACGAATGCCACTGCCAAGTTCCAGAATCACGCCGCGACTGCGCATGTCATCCTGCAGCGGTGCGACCATTTCCGGATCCATCGGCGGCAACACCTGGGCCAGCAATTCTGCCACTGACACGGCAAACCCGCGCCCCACAAGCTGTTCAACCATTTCCAGCCCGATAAAGCCTGCCCCGATCACCACGGCCCTGCGTTCTGCGGGCGGAGCCTGATCCACCGCCGCGCGAATGCGGTCCATATCGGCGATATTTCGAAGTGTGAACACACCTTTGGCGTCAGTGCCATCCATCGTCGGCACAAACGGTGCGGCACCGGGAGAAAGAATGAGTTTGTCGTACGGTTGAGCGTACTCAGTGCCGTCGTTGACGCGACGCACAATGACAGTTTTTGTCTTGCGATCAATGCGTATGGCTTCATTCTGCGGACGCACATCGAGTCGAAAACGGCGTTCCAGAAGTTCTTTTGTCGCGACCAACAATTTGCTGCGATCCGGAATCTCACCGCCAATGTGATACGGCATGCCGCAGTTGGCAAAGGAAACGAACTCGTCCTTCTCGAGCAGAATGATGTCCGCGTGTTCGTTACACCGCCGAGCCCTCGTCGCCGTGCCGCTCACGGGAAGATCACCTGCAACCAGGAAATGAACACAAAATGGCTCAACAGAAACTGAAGATCGTCATTGTCGGTGGAGTCGCCGGTGGAGCGTCTGCGGCGACGAGGGCTCGGCGGTGTAACGAACACGCGGACATCATTCTGCTCGAGAAGGACGAGTTCGTTTCCTTTGCCAACTGCGGCATGCCGTATCACATTGGCGGTGAGATTCCGGA
>JANOUN010000954.1:0-6286 GCA_031416875.1 Planctomycetota bacterium
ATTGTCCTTCTCCCCCGCGCCGGGAGAGCCGTCTTCGCTGCGTCGGCATGTTGAGTTGCCGACGCTGGCCGATAGACAGGATGAGGGGGCTTCTTCGGTCGCGTCTGAACACTGAACACTGCCAACTGAACACTCGCCGAAGGCGTCCGCGATGCGGTCCTGAGCACTCGTGAAATCACTCGACTCTGGACTCACGGCGATCTTCGCGCGCACGGGATTCAAATCCACATACTGCATGCAGGCCAGAATTGCGGCACTATCCAGCAAAATTTGTCCTCGAAATCGACCCTCCCAAAAGCGGCCTGAACATTGGTCTTGTTTATTCGCGACTTTTGCAACTCGCTCGGACAGGAACCGCATGAACCATGAAATGCTCGACAGGCGGACGCGCTTTTCCTTCAGGCCTCCTGCGTCGTTGCGAATCGAGTTCAACTCAAACTCAGTCGGTTCGGCCGGAAGGCCATCTTTCGTCTTGCGAGCCGGACACAACAGCCACCACTTCCGAGCCACGTCCTCATCCGACCATGTCTCCACGACATCATATCGGCTCCGTAAAATACAGTGAAAATGGTTACTCATCACCGAATATCCAAGAACCTCAATCCCCATGATTCCCGCGAGAAATTCCAGTCGCTGACGGATGAGTTCACGCCGGTGTTCGTAGTCAGTCCCGGTCAACGGATCTTGCCCGCAGAGATAGGCCCGCCGCACGCATCGATTGATGCAATGCACCACCTGAATCTCCCCCGCCGCCAACACATCCCGCCGATTTGTCCGTGCCATTTGCCAACCCCCAACCAAACTGTCAATCAAAACCTGCCACCGATGGCCACTCAACTTACGCAAACTCTACACAACGCTCATCCGCCTTGAAACCAACGGCTGGCCCCTGGATTCCGCGTGAAGTCCCCAGGCACGGTGAAGTCCGCTGTGGACTGGAAGGCAGGACACGCCAGGGTCACCGGGCAGATCTCACAGCGGGAAGACATTCGCACGGCAACAGCTCGACGGATCAGTACAGAACTTGCCACCGCCGTCACACGGGCCGGTGTCCATCACGGCGATGGCTTCACTCCCACGGTAAACTATTTGTTGACGATCACGGGGATGACTTGCGAAGACTGCTCACAGCACGTCGCGACTGCCCTCAAGAAAGTCCCTGGCGTGAAGGCGGCAAACGTCAACTACGAGGGCGCATATGCGATCGTCGTGCCCTCGGCGAAGTCGGCACCGAATCCCAACAGTCTCGTGCTTGCGGTCGAGAAAGCAGGATACAACGCCTCAGTGAGTACCGGTCCATTCGTTGTGGAGTAATAGGGAACAGCGGCGTCGCCCAGCCTAAGCGATACCGCCTGGGCTGGGTTGCACGATTGGGAGAGCAAAAATGATGAATAATTGGACTTGTATTGGATGGGTTCTTTGTCTCCTGATGGTCAGCGGGTGTCGATGTTGTTGACCAACTTGTCTTCGAACACGTGTCGTGCGGGAAGTGTCTTTCAACGTCAATTAATCCGACGTCGATCGGGACTCTGAGGCTGTCACATGTCCTGTATCGGCACGACCATGCAGCTTCAGCCATCTGGCGCGGCGGACCCAGTAGAAGCGGACGGGGAGGAACAGATCGACAACTTCGTCGGAGATCAGCAGTCCGCCGAGCACGGGCAGGGCCATCGGGGCGAGGATTTCTCCACCGACGCCTTTTGCAAACACCATGGGGAAAATCGCAATGATCGCCACACCTTCCGTCAGCAGCTTTGGACGCAGGCGATGCACAGCCCCTTCAATCACCGCCTGACGAAGTTCTTCCAGCGACTGAATGTTCTCCAGTCCGCCACGTTTGTCGATGGCTTCACGCAGGTAGACCAGCATGATGATGCCCGTCTCGGTCGCCATTCCGAAGCAGGCGATAAATCCCACCCACACCGCAACGCTGAAATCCATGGGTGGTGTGTCCCATCCGTTCGTGATCTTCGGAAACAGGTACATGAAGAACGCCCCTCCCGCCAGTGCTTCGGGGACTGCCAGCATCATGAGTACGGCGTCTGCGAGATCATGGTAAGTCAGGTACAAAATCACAAAGATCAGCAGGATGACCGCCGGAAATACGAAACGCAGCGTGCGCGCCGCTCGAACCTGATGCTCGAATTCGCCGCTCCACTCGATGTGAACTCCTTCCGGCAATTTCACTTTGTCCCCGACCACGCGCTGAGCTTCACCGACGAAGCCGACGATGTCGCGTCCTCGCACGTTGAGTGTGACATAATTCAGCAGGCGACTGTTCTCACTCTTGATCATCGCTGGACCTTCCACAATGCGAATCTCGGCCAGTGCCCCCAGCGGAATCAGCGGTTGACCACGCAGCGAATGAGCGGGCGAAGCGGAGTGCGAATCATCCGGAACGTCGGACGATGTCAGTGATTCTGTCCCGGATGGCGTTCCGGTTGAGCTGACCAGCAGTTTGCGGATGCTGTCTTCGTCGTCACGATGTACACGAGCATAGCGAATCCGCACGGGAAATCGCTCCCGCTTCTCGACCGTGTACGTGACTGTGCGACCGGCCAGAGCCACCTCAATCTCATTCTGAATATCCTGCACACTGATGCCGTAGCGAGCTGCCGCTTTTCGATCGATGTCAATCTGCAGATAACCCTTGCCCATGATCGGAGCCGCTATCACATCGCGTGCGCCGCTGATCGGTTTGAGCACTCCTTCGATGTCCTTGCAGACTCGGTCAATCGTTACCAGATCCGGGCCAAACACCTTGACACCGATATCAGTGCGGACTCCCGTCGAGAGCATTTCAATGCGGTTGATAATGGGCTGCGTAAAGATGTTGCTCCAGCCAGGGACCTGCAGCACGCGGCTCATTTCATCATCGACCAGGTCACCTTTTGGCCCGGTTTGTCGCGGCCAGAAGAACACCCGCTTCTTGAATTCCGACGCGAGATCATCGCGCAACGCGACAAGGGCAGAGTCTGCGGTGACTCCAGTCGAGGCCTGCATCGGCATCAATTGAGCCCTGATCGAGGCGTCGGCAAACGCTTCGGACTCGGCTTCGTGCGGCGAACCCGCCAGCAGTCCGTCACGACGGGCAGCAATGAGAATTTCCTCGACGGCAACACTGACAAAGGCTTCCGAACCGTAATCACTTAATTCCCAGTTGATGTGATGGACCTGTTCGCGCCAGCGACGCAGACGTTCGACAGCAACAGAGTGAAGAACGGAATTTGCAAATGTCACTGGTTGAGCACCCACTGACTCCTGAAAACCATGCCACGCAGCAGCCATCGCAGATTCCTGCAGCTCAAGAGCCGCCACCGGATTTTCAATGTGACCCGCGTCGGCAAATCGACGGGCCAGTTGCTGCACAAAGGCACTGACATCTTCAAGCGCCGGGGTCTCAGAGAGCCAGACTCCAAACTGCGGCGTGAATTCCGTGACCAGAGTGTCAATGTCGTTCGTGCCGGAATCAGATTCCCTGAGCGAGCCGTTGTCGTGCCATTTGCCAATACAATCCACGATGACAAATCGCACGAGCTGTGGTGCGAGTTCCCGCTCGAACTCCGAAAAACGCAGAAGTGTCAATTCCCGCATCGACTCGTCGAATCGTTCGATGGACTTCTGAGCCGCATCGTTGATGAGTGAGGCTCGGTCATCCGCCGCAGCGACCTTTCGGACAAAGCCCCTGACTTCCAGAACGTCGAGGATGTGGCCTGCTTGCTCGGCGGCATCTGGATAACGGATCACGCGCTTTGGCCATAGCTCCTTCGGGCGAAAATTGACAAATGTCTCCACCATATCAAGCGGTGCCGGATCGGTCGGCGTGTCGGCTCGCCCTGCTTTGCCGATGACTGATTCGACCTCAGGGAACGATCGCAGTAATGCGTCGCGGGCTTTCAGATCGTCAGCCGCCTGAGTAATACTCGCGCGAGGAACTGTCACTGGCATATCCAGCGTCGTGCCTTCATCCAGCGCTGGCATAAACGCCACCCCGATTTTAGGAAAGTGCCAGGCCCAAAGTCCGATCCACAGCAGACTGGCCAGTGACAGCGCTTGCCAGTACCAGCCCCGCGTCGAGATCACTGTCAAGGCCGTCACCATGGCGAACACGCCCAGAAAAGTGCCCCGCCAGGCCGTTTCCGAACTCCCTTGACCAACAAGAGCCTGGAGCGGAAAGATACCTGCGGCCAGAACGAGCAGAACGGCGAAGGCCCACATGACGAGATTGCGACGCGGCAGAGCCCATGTCAGGAGTGGTCGGTAGATGTGAATGAAGCTTCGCACAATCGCGTTGTCTTCTTCACGCCTTAAGTGCCCTTTCAGAAACGTGGGGATCAGTGCCGGAACCACGGTCACAGAAATGATCGCCACGCCGATCATCGCGAAACTCTTGGTAAATGCCAGCGGGTGAAACAGCTTTCCTTCGCGGCCGCTGAGCATGAACACGGGCACGAATGACAACAACATAATGAGCACGGAAAAGAAGATCGGTCGTCCGACAGTGCGACAGGCAGGGATCACAAGTTCCCGGATATCGCCCGTGACGTTCCTGTCGCCGAAGTGTTCCTTCAGATGATGCGTTGCGTTTTCCGTCATCACGATCGCCTGGTCGACGAGAATTCCGATCGAAATCGTCAGGCCGGCGAGCGACATGATATTGGCCTGAATGTCGATGATGCCAAACGTCCGCAGCAGCCACATCATCAGGAATGAAAACAGCACGGCCAGAGGCAACGTGACACAGATCACAAACACGCTGCGGACGTGCATCAGAATCAGCAGGATGGCGACAGACGCTATCAGCATCTCATGCCACATGACTTCGACAAGTGTGTGGATCGCTCCGTGAATCAGTCGCGTTCGGTCATAGGCCGCCACGATGTGAACACCCGGAGGAAGTCCCGGCTGAAGCTCCTGAATCTTTTCCTTGACCAGTTCAGTGACGGAGAGCGGGTTTTCGCCGTGACGCATCAGGACGACACCTCCCGTGACTTCGTTGCCGTCTTTTTCGTAGACACTGCGACGGAACTGAGTCCCCAACTGAACACTGGCAACCGTTGCTACATAGATCGGAATGCCCTGGACTTCGCGGATCACCGTGTTTTCAATGTCTTCGATGCCGCGAATCCAGCCGACCCCGCGGACGATGTATTCGGCGTTATTCTTCTGGACAACTCCACCTCCGCCTGGCTGATTGCTTTTCGACACTGCGGTGTACAGCTCGCCGAGTGTCAGTCCGTAAGCACGCAGGTCTTCCGGTCGAACATCGATCTGATATTCCAGTGGAGTGCCTCCGACAATTGCCACATCTGCGACACCCGAGGCGGCATTCAACTGCGGTGCGATGTAGAACTTGTTCAATGCCCAGAGTTTGCCGGAATCCAGCGGATGCGCCGGATCGGTCTCGACCGTGTACCAGAAAATCTGGCCCAGCGCGGTCGCGTCGGGAGCGAGATATGGCTCGACGCCGGTCGGAAGAAACGTGTTCGCCTGAGCCAGCTTTTCGGTGACTCGCTGTCGGGCAAAATAGAAATCGATATCATCCCGAAAAATGATCGTGATCATCGAGAAGTTGAACTCGGACGACGACCGAACGGCGCGCACGCCAGCCAGTCCCTGCAACTTCAGCGACAATGGATACGTTATCTGGTCCTCGATTTCACGAGGACTGCGGCCCATCCAGTCGACGAAGACAATGACCTGATTCTCGCTCAGATCCGGAATCGCATCCACCGGCGTATTGAGCGTCGCATAAATCGCCGCAACGGTGAGCGCTGCCGTGACAGTCAGGACAAGAAAGCGATTGCGGATTGAGAGTTCGATAATGCGTTCAATCATGAGCATTCCCAGTCAACGATCTGACTTTTGCAACCGTTGCCTGCGGATCCTGCAACGCTGACTTCTCACAGCCTGCGCAGCACAAAAACACGGGCTGTCCGTCTATGATCAGTTTCACCGGAGGTCCCATTGAACCCAGTCGACTGGTCTCAAGCACCGGGCAGAAACGCTGAGACATGGCCGCCACGCTGTCCTCTGGCGCTAAAGCTGCAAACGACGCGGCCAATTTCGCGTCCGGATCTTCCGGCGTCGTGGGCCGCACAGTGGTCATGCTGTTTCGGCTGCCGCCAGCTCCGCCGCTGCCACCAAAATAGATTGATCCGGCTGCAGGGTTCAGGCGAGTTTCGGCATCCACCAGAAACGAACCCGTCGTTACGATCTTCATGCCCGCATCCAATCCGGACAGCACCGGATAATACGTCACACCGTCGGCACCCATCATCTTCGG
>JANOUN010000955.1:0-5781 GCA_031416875.1 Planctomycetota bacterium
ATCGCCGTCACGCCGAGCGTCCAATCGCGGTTGTGTGTTCATGTCGCTGCCCGAATACCTGCAGTTACTGGACTGGACCGGTCGGCAGGTGAAGCCGGGCAAACGTGGCTCTGTGCCAAAGACTGCTCCGCCGATTCTGGATCGCCTGAATCTGTCTGCGGAACTCTGGTTGCAGGTCGTCGAGCAATTCGGAAAACGCCGCTCGGCAAACCGCATTACTCCCGCGTCCCGTTTCAACGCCGCCGCAGCGTCCACGGTTCCGCAAAGCCGTGTGTCGCGACACACCTGAGGCGGGCTGTATGAATGCCGCTGATCAAGAATGATGTGCTTGGCCATTGTTGCGGATTTGGATGGCCCCGACTGCTTGCCGACTGCTTTGCCGACTGCTTTGGCCGGCAAGCGGTGTGGCGTCAGCCCACCGGTACAATGCGATTCCTGTACCATTGTGATCGCGAGACGGACATGAATGTCCATCCTGCATATCTCCGACTCTTCCCTCGCAAGCCGACCGGAGGAATCTCAATGTACCGGCAAGCTGACGCATGCCGCTCGCCGCGGTCCGAAAATCCACGCCGTGGTCATCGAAGTCTTATGAGCGTCATCAGGGCGAAAAGCAGGACGATAAACCCCAAGAAGAAGAGTGACACATTGAGTTGCCGCCTACAGGGCTTGCAGTACGCAGACTTTGATTCGTTCGCGACAATAACAGAGTGCATTAGAAATAAGTAGGGAAAGGCCACAATCCGAAGCAGGAGCGACGGAGGATGAAGTTGGCCTTCAAGAAAATCTTTCTTGCAGCGTGTGCATTTCATGATGAGTTGGCAAATAACGATTGAAGTAACGGGGACCAGGGAGAGGACTTGGCGGTGGAAACCAAAGTGCGTCGAGCCCTCCCTTTCATCGATTTGGTACGCCTATCATGGCGCAGGACTAGGGCGGCGAAATTCCCCTGTGCCAGAACGAAGATCGTAAGCAAGACAGCATACCAACTGTGACTCCGATCGAACAAGTATGAGACGAGGTCGACGACGGAAGGGAAACCGACCGTGGGGAGATACCTGCGTCGGTCGGACCCACCGACGCATGAAAGGCGAGGGCGAAAATGCGTGCAGCTTCGACGTCCGCGCGTGAATGACTCGCAGTCACAGGAATATGCCTGAAGCTGCCCAGCCCTGCGTTCGCTGGTTCCACAAACCAGCCAGCCATGGGCAGATGCCACGGATGGCCAGATTGTCAGTTTACGGTAGGGTGTGTGAAGCGGAGCGAAACACACCATATGCGATTGTGCAGGAAGGTGGTGCGTTGCGCTTCGCTGCACGCACCCTACAGGAATCGCAGATTCAAAAACCGCCAGCCGGGTGGTAAATGCCGCCCGAGATATGCAATGTTGCTTTTGTCGAGTAGAATCACACCCCCCCCTCCTGCGAGCCCTGCTCGCCCATTCCTGCCTTCCAACCTGCTGAACGGTGCCGTCTCATGGGCCGAATCCGGACAATTCTTTCGATTGCGATGATGGCCTTGACTGGTGCCACCGCGAGTGCATTCGATGATCCTCCTCGGTTTGAAGTCGATGTCCGCCCGATCCTGAAAGCACATTGCTGGCAGTGTCATGGCGAAGAGAAAGAACTGCATGGCGGCATGGACGCGAGGCTGGTGCGGTTTCTGTTGAAGGGTGGCGAATCAGGTGCTGCCATCGTGCCGGGAGATCACACGGCGAGTCTGCTGTATCAGCGATTGGCTTCCGGCGAAATGCCGCCCGGCAAAAAGAAAGTTTCTCCGGAGGAACTGCAGCGCATCGCCCGCTGGATTGATGCTGGTGCCACGACGGTGCGCACTGAACCAGAGACACTCGCCATCGGAGATACGTTTACGGATGAAGAGCGACAGCACTGGTCGTTTCAGCCGATCACAAAGCCCGTCATTCCGGATGTCACACATTCTGAACTCATACGAACTCCGATCGATGCCTTCCTGCTGGCCAGACTTGAAAGTCAGGGCATGAGTTTCAGCCCGGAAGCGGGCCGTGAAACTCTGCTGCGTCGAATCTACTTTGATCTGGTCGGACTGCCGCCTTCCCTGGAAGCTGTCGATGCGTTTCTTGCCGATGAGTCTCCTGAAGCCTGGTCGAAAGTCGTTGATCAACTTTTGAATTCAACGGCTTACGGTGAACGCTGGGCTCGGCACTGGCTGGACGTGGCGGGCTATGCCGACAGCGATGGCTACACGGCCAACGATACGGAGCGGAAGTGGGCCTGGAAGTATCGGGACTACGTCATCCGATCGCTGAATGCCGACAAACCGTGGAATCAGTTTCTGGTCGAGCAGCTCGCCGGCGATGAACTTCTGACGCCGCCGTATCAGGATCTGAAGCCTGAGCAGGCTGATCAGCTGATCGCCACCGGTTTCCTGCGGATGTGTCCGGATGGAACTGCCGATGGTGGTGTCGATCAAAATGTGGCTCGGAACGATGTCATGGCGGAAACCATCAAGGTCGCATCGACATCGCTGCTGGGACTCACGGTCGGCTGCGCGCAGTGCCACGCCCATCGATACGATCCGATCAGTCAGGCCGATTACTACCGTCTGCGTGCGATCTTTGAACCGGCGTACGACGTTCAGAACTGGCGTCCGCCGACCGGCCGCCTCGTGTCGCTCTGGTCATGGGAGACGCAAACAGCAGCAGCGACTGTCGATGCAGAACTGGCGGAGGTCGCGAAAAAGCGTACGGAAGAGCTGGACGGCATCGTAAAGGACACATTTGAACGTGAACTTCAGAAGCTGCCGACCGAACAACAATCACTGGCCCGCGCGGCCCGGGAGACAGCTGCCGACAAACGCACTCCGGAACAGCAACAACTGATCAAAGAATATCCATTCCTCAACGTGGATCGCGGCTCCGTGTATCTGTATCTGCCCGATCGCCTCAACGGCTTTAACAAGAAATGGGACGAACTCACAGAGGAAACGAAGAAGAAACGACCGGCAGACGACTACGTGATGTGCCTGACAGAAGTCGCCGGGCAGGTTCCCGTCACAAAACTGTTCGCGCGGGGAGATCATCAACAGCCTCAGGAAGAAATCGCAGCGGGCGAACTGGCCGTGCTGAATTCGACGGGGCTGGTCATTCCGGGGGATGCTGCTGAAATTCCGACAACGGGCCGACGCCTGAAGTACGCTCAGCATCTGACAGGCGGACCACATCCATTGGTGGCGCGCGTCCTGATGAATCGATTCTGGCTCCATCACTTCGGTCAGGGACTGGTCCAGACGCCGGGAGATTTCGGAATCAAGGGCGACCGGCCATCGCATCCGGAACTGCTCGATTGGCTGGCCCGTGACTTTATGGACGAAGGCTGGACGCTCAAACGGCTGCACCGCATGATCGTGACCTCGACGGCGTATCGGCAGTCCTCTGTGCGTCGTCCGGAACTGGATGCGGTCGATGGTGATAACCGATTGCTGGGGCGCATGAATGTGATGCGGTTGGAAGCGGAAACGATGCGCGATGCTGTGCTTTCTGTGAGCGGCAAACTGGTCGAAAGACCGTTTGGTCCTCCGGTTCCTGTGAGTCCCGATGATGTGGGACAGATTGTCCTTGCGATCGATACCCGCGACTCGGCGGGTCGGCCTTCGGGGAAAGTCGAACCGCTGGGTGACGAAGAGTTTCGGCGCAGCATCTATGTTCAGGTACGGAGATCGATGCCACTGGGAGTGCTGGAACCTTTCGACCTGCCACGGATGACCCCGAACTGCGAAAAGCGAGCAGCGTCAACCGCCGCGCCGCAGTCTCTCCTGATGATGAACAATCCGTTCGTGATTCAGCAGGCGGAGCTGCTTGCCAATCGCGTTCGCGAAAAAGCAGGGACGGATCTGGCTGCCCGGGCGACGCTGGCGTGGCAATTGGTATTCAGTCGCAAGCCTGCAGCGAGCGACGTGCAGGCGGGAGTGGAGTTTCTGACGATGCCCGGCGAAACGCCCGAAGCACAGTCAGCCACGTTGAATCATTTTTGTCATGCCTTGTTGAGTTCGAATGGGTTCTTGTATGTGGACTAACACACGTCGTCACTGGATGGCTCAACAGGCTTTAGGTCTGAGCGGGCTTGCATGGGCATGGTTGCGGCAGCAGGAATTGAATGCGGCACCGCCGAAGCCGCCGCTGGAACCGATCACGTTTGATCTGAAACCGAAACCGCCCGTTGCCCGGCCACAGGCCACGGCCATGATTTCAATGTTCATGCAGGGCGGGCCAAGTCATATTGATTTGTTCGACCCGAAACCTGAACTCAACAAGCGGCACCTGCAGTCTTTCACGGGCGACATCAAGTACGACAACGCCGGGGAAGCCAGCAGTAAACTCTTTGGCTGTCCGTGGCGATTCCGAAAATACGGCGACTGCGGCATGGACCTCAGCGAACTGGTACCGCATCTCGGAACGGTCGCGGACGAAATCTGTCTGATTCGGTCCATGCGCACAGGCGTCAACAATCACGGCGAATCGATCAACGCTTTGAATACGGGACGGCAGCTGGCCGGTCGACCGTCGCTGGGTGCGTGGATGTCGTATGGTTTGGGCAGTGACCGGACAAGCCTGCCGTCGTTTATGGTTCTGACTGATCCGTCCGGCCTTCCGGTGCTGGGTGTCGAGAACTGGCAGAACGGCTGGCTTCCGTCGGTGTATCAGGGCACGGTGGTGCGATCTCAGGAGCCGCGCATTCTGAATCTGGACCCACCGCCGTCACTGCGTGGCGCAAACCAGGTACGGATGCTGGCTTACCTGCGTCGCATCAATGAAGCGCACCTCCTGGAGCATCCGGGAGAACATGATCTCTCTGCGCGGATGCAAAGCTACGAGTTGGCGGCCGGGATGCAGGTCGCGGCGAGTGAGGCGATGGATATCTCGAAGGAGTCTGAGACAACGCAAAAGCTGTACGGTATCGATCAAGACGTCACTCGGGAATACGGCACGCGGTGTCTCATCGCTCGCCGTCTGGTAGAACGCGGCGTGCGGTTTGTGCAGCTGCATACCGGAAATCAGACATGGGATCATCACGGCGGCATCATGACGGCCCTGCCGAATGTCTGTGGTCGCACGGATCAGCCAGCAGCGGCGCTCGTGCAGGATTTGAAACAGCGCGGGCTGCTCGATTCAACGCTGGTTCACTGGGGTGGTGAGATGGGCCGTCTGCCGGTGATTCAGAATGAAAAGAATATCGGACGGGATCATAACACATACGGCTTCAGTATGTGGCTGGCCGGTGGTGGAATCAAAGGCGGTTGTATTCACGGAGAAACGGACGAACTTGGTCACAAGGCCGTGACTGATGTTGTGAATCACTTCGACTACCACGCGACGCTAATGTACCTGTTCGGACTCAGCGGCGAGCAGCTTTCGATTGTTCGTCCCACGGGAATCAACAGTCTGCTGGATGGACAACCGGGCGAGGTCGTGGCGAAAATTCTGAAGCGTCCGCCGGAAGTTGTGAACTGACAAGCTGGAAGCTTATCCCACTTTGAAGCAACAGACCGTTTGTTGTGGAGTAATCAGCGTGGAGCGACAGAGGTTCTTTTGGAGTATCATCCGGGGCATCCTCATCCTGGTTCTCGCGACGCCGGTCGTGTCAGCGGATGAACGGTCGCTTGCGTTGCAGATTGATGATCTGATCGAGGCCAGGTTTGACGGCCAGCAGCCAGCGCCGACTGCCGATGATGCCGAGTTTCTGCGACGCATCTGGCTGGATCTCGCGGGGCGGATTCCGACCGCAGATGAGACGCGGAAGTTCC
>JANOUN010000956.1:0-1832 GCA_031416875.1 Planctomycetota bacterium
AAGATGGTCGGAGCTCCGACCTGAACTACGGATTTTTGATTCTGATTTCGTCGAAAGTAATGTTCATTCAGGGGGTGTTGTCAAATCCGAGCACCGAAAGAGCTTGCTTCAGTTTGCTGTCGGTGAAAAGGCGGTCAGCGCACGACGTGACGAAGAGTCGGCAACAGAAGCGGCAAAGAAGGCAAATGCAGAGGTGCAGAAGGTAATCGACCAATTGAGCGGACATCACCTCGGAGTGGATCTTGCGACTTTCGAAAAAATAGACAAAGTCGTAGATGCTGATGAGCAGATTGAACACATGCACAAAAGGATCAGGGCAGCAAAAAACAGCGACTTAATTTTGAAGCGGTCCGTTCCGGCAAATGTGGCGATACCGCACTTAGATATCGAAACGCTCTTTACGTTGCTTCGCACTACACTTGAAGACGTGCAGGAGGATGCGGAAACAATCGTACGATCGCACATTGACGCTCTGGGATCGCATGCTGCCGAGGCATGGCTAAGTCAGGGGCAAAGTTTCGCTGGTGGCGCTGTATGCCCATATTGCGATCAGTCAACTATCGGTGTTGATTTGATCACGGCCTACAAGACTTACTTCAATGCCAAGTACGCCGAACTTAAAGACAAACTGGTAGCGATAGAGAAATCGGTTGTCATCAACACTGCAAGTTCAATTGTCACGAGCTTCAATCAGGGCATTGCTACGGCCGACGCTGCAGCGGGAGCTTGGAGCGAACAAGTTACCGTTCCGTCGATTACGTTCAGGCAAGCCGTCGTGGAGCAATGTCTTCAAGCCCTTCAAGAGTTACTCCGTCGGTTGATAACGCAGAAACGAATGAATCCAACAGTTTCAGTTGGAACGGAGGATGAACATGAGGCAGCACGGACGCTTTGGTTCAAGATTACTGAATCACTGCACTTTAGACAAAAGCTTTACAGTCCGCGAGGTTGGAGTTTGGCTGGCGCGTACGGGGGGCGTGGAGTTGCATTGAGGTAAGCTAGCGGAAAAGTCAGGAGTCAGCTGAGCGAATCGTTTTGGTCATGTGCACAGGCTGATCACGTCCTTGATCAGCGTTCTGAATTTCCTCAGGTTCAGGGTCGCGGGCAGAGTCGCCAGGAATTGTTTTCCCAGCATTTCTCGGGCTATTGTGGAGCGGCGATCAGCATGAGACGGTCGGCGATCGGGGTTGTCCCACGGACGGTTGCCGCGGTCCGTCAGCTTTGGTTTTGCGACATCCCACGAGCATAACTCCACCAGCGTATACATCCATTGATTCAGATGCCAGCAGCCGATGTTTGACCAGATGTTGCGGACCTGCTGTTGACCGGCTCCCCAGATTTCCTTCACGTCATGAAAATGCTCTTCGATCGCCCATCGCGCGGCAACGGTCTCCAGAATGTCGCGGACATCAACTTGCGCGTCAGTGCAGAAGTATGCCGCCCAGCCGCCATCGTCAAAACGCACAATCACAACGCGGATGACGCCGCTCACAAGTTGCGAAGTCGCCAGGAACGATTTGTATTCGCGCGTCACCATCGAACCGCGACATTGATACGTCATCGATTCCCAGCCGTCCGCCTGAACGGCAAGCTTTGCGAGACTGATGCGATGGAATCCATAGATGCGGTGTGGACCTCGCTTCCCGGGCTTTGGCGCAGGAGGCAGATCAAACAGACGTGCGTCCTTCCGTAACCGACTGAAGACGACGACTCCCAGATCTGTCAGCGGCTTCAAAACCGGGCGTCCCGCATAAGCGCCATCGGTCACAAGCCAGATTTTGCACTCGATGTCCAGTGAACGAACAGACGTCACGAACCATGTCACGAGATCT
>JANOUN010000957.1:0-5836 GCA_031416875.1 Planctomycetota bacterium
CCAGCGCTCACCATCACATAATAATCACACTGATCAATGTACTTCTTAATTAGTTCGAGTGACCGCAGGTTTGAAGAAGGAAAATGTTCCATACCAACTGGAAAACAGTTGGATTTGAGCAGCGCGTCAAAAACTTCCTCACGCTCTTCCTTGAGGTCTTCGTAAGTGGAACTGACAAAGACTTTGTAGAATTTCTCGGACACTTTACCTCTCGTTGAATCTGCACTCAATCAGCAATTTCGATCGCCGCTGGGGGTAGTCTAACGTTTGTGGCAGAGGGTCGTCGAGTGTGAACGCTCCTATCGGAGACAATCAGAACCCTGGGGACGGTGCACTTCCGAATGGGGGCCGCGATCATGGGGCCAGCCGCCTAGTGAAAGCAATCTCGTGACTCTGTAGACTCCTGTCAAGACAGGCTGTTGTTGAGTTTCGTTCATCGGGAGATTGTTGGCATGGCACGCACAAATCGGCGGGATGTGTTGGCGGAGGGTGAGATTCAGGTGGTTCACGGCATCAATCGGTGCGTGCGGCGAGCCTGTCTCTGTGGTCAAGATCCGCTCACCGGAACGGACTATGAACACCGACGGGAACTCATCCGGCAGCGAATGGAGTTACTGGCAGGGATTATGGCCATTCATCAGAACACGGAGGCTACTCGGTAAATGTTTGATTTTTGTTGTCGGGACGCATGCCTGTTCTTCGGGCACAGATCGCGTCTGAATTGCCGGATCTGATCGAGCGAGATCGCATGCGTCTGGAAGCGCGTTCGGAACCGACACTCAGCGGCGAGTTCCGACGAGCAATTCACGGCAGTTCGTTGTCGCTGTCGATCATCGCTCAGCGGGCTGAAATTCCTGCGTTGCTGTTGGACGAATTCCTGACTGGCGAGCGGAACCTGCGATCCGATGTGCTCGACCGCCTTGCCCATGTGTTGGGATTTGTCTTGCACGCGAAAGTAGGGTAAGTTCCTGATGCCGACGCAGCGAAAACGGCGCCCCCGGCGCGGGCGGCTTGTTGATTTAATACCAAGCGCCAGCGACGCAGAAACGGCTGAATTCCTCGCTGGCGCTTCGGGTTGGTATGACTACGAGCCCAATTCCTCGCTGGCGCTTCGGGTTGGTATGACTACGAGCCCAATTCCTCGCTGGCGCTTCGGGTTGGTATGACTACGAGCCCAAAAATCATTAAATCGACAGCCCGCTCTGACTTCCGGCCTTCTCCGGGAGCCGAGAGGCCTGGCAGCAGAATCGAGAGTGAAGGGTGTCGCACTGTCGGTTGTCATCAGGCCGAGGATCCCGGATGAGCGCCGGACTCCGGAGGATTTTCTGCCGAAAGCTGTAACAATCCACGCGGGAATAGGTGACGGCTCTCGGGGACGAATCTGGCATCCGTACTGAAGTACATGTAGTGCGTGATTTTCATGGTCTCGGCATCGATATCAATCACGTTGAAACTGTTCTTTTCACGCTCACGCCCACGACCTCGGCGGGACGTTGATGTGCCGGACTGGACGATGACAATTCCTCGTTCGCGATGCACGCCGGGATAGAAATCGAGTGTGTTGCCGATGTAGGCCCGGTGCAAATGACCGCCCAGAATCATGTCCACCTTGTTTTCAACAAACCGGATGACGGCGCGCTTGGCCTGCGGCATGCTGCGGTCATTCAAAGTGTCTGGTGCCGGAGCGAAGTGATGGTGAGCCACAACAATCCTGGCAACTCCGACCGGGGCCTCTGCAAAGATCCGATCTGTCGTATCCAGCTGCCACTGATGAATTCGACCATTGCTGATCGCGGATCTCGGTGCGGTTGAGTCAAGGCCGACGATGACTGCGTGATCCAGGAACAGGACAGGATTCAGTTCAGGAGAAATGAATTCTTTGTAAAGTCCGAGCGGATCAAAAAAGCGTTCCGACAGGCGATAAAGCGGCACATCGTGATTTCCGGGAACGTAGAGTCGCGGCACGTTGGGGAGGCGTCCCAGAAAGTCCCGCGCCTGTTCATACTGTTCGCGCTTCGCCCGCTGAGTGAAGTCGCCGCTCACAACAATCGTGTTCATCCCCAGATTCGGCGCTATCTTCAGGATCGCCTCTCCAACTTCCGGAAGAAATGGTGGCCCAAAATGGAGATCTGAAAGGTGCAGAATTCGAATAAGTGGTCGAGGACGATGCATGGTCGCTCCGCTGAGATTTCAAAAGTTGCTGCAGTTGAATCAGGTTTTGGATGAGTTCTGCACTTGGGCTTTGGCAGCAATGCGCTAAACTTGCACGACACGAGGCCACCATGACTCCTGGACTGGATGCTCCTGCCCGCACGACAGTATGCCATCGGGAAGTATGACAGAAATGCAAACTCCTGCCAGACGTCTGCGATTACCAATCCTGATCGTACTGTTGATGGCGATCATCTCAGTTCTGGCATCACGCTACACGTCATTGGATTGGTTCGTGCATAACGAACGTTGGCTGCGAGGTGTGATCGAGGCAAATCCGTTCAAATCCCATATCATTGTTTTCTTTGTTTACCTCCTCGTCTCGCTGGTTCCCGGAACGGCAGGCAAGTCAATTTTACTTGGCTGGCTGCTTGGACTGCTTTCAGGCGTGATTATTGTCAATACTGCGCTGGTTGCAGCAGCAATGACCACATTTTTATTGTGCCGACATTATCTGCAATCCGTGGTCCGAGCTCGCTTCGGACCGTATCTGGAGCCGATTCAGCGACGAATGCGAGATGATGGTGCCCTGTATTTGCTGACTCTTCGACTCGCCCATGCCCCGTTCAGCATTATGAATTATGCTGCCGGAGCCGGAACGGACGTGCCCTTGACCACGTTTTGGTGGACAACGCAGCTGGGCCTGCTTCCCGGCAACATTGTCTTTGTGTTCGCGGGAACCAGGCTGCCAAGTCTGGAGGCTCTGATACATCGAGGACCGCTGTCGCTGCTCGACGGACCTTTGATCGCGGCGCTTTCTGCGACCGTCTTTCTTCCCTGGCTCGCACGAAAGTTGATGCAGTTAATGTCACCATCGCGAAGCACGGCACTTCCATTGCCTGAACGAAATGGTGACAATGACGCTGAGAAAGAAACATAATGGAAATCAACTCGCATCTGTTCTGGATGCTGATTGGGACATTTGGTGCCTTGTGCAGCGGCACCATTGTGCGGATGGCGGCGCTTCGGAATTCCGATCCGGAACTGGCAAAGAAGAGAATGGGCAGTCTGAAGGTGTGGTGGACACTGGCAGTGCTGATGTCCCTGGCCGCCGTGTTTCAGCGTGCGGGTGCTGCCGTCCTTCTTGCCGTCGCCAGTCTTCTGGGGCTCAGAGAATTTCTGGCACTCATTGGCAAACAGCGGATCGGAAGAGCTGCGATCATCGTGGCCTTTGCATCGGTTCCGGTGCAGTACATCCTGCTTGCTGCGGGTTTTGAAAGTGAAGCGAAGTTCATTCTGCCGGTCGGCATGCTGCTGTTACTGAGTGCCGTGCGTTTGGCAAACGGCGAAACGCAGGGCTATATTCGTACGACAGGAGGTGTCTACTGGGGCGTGATGCTGCTGGTCTACTGTTTGTCACATGCGGCGTTGCTGTTCACCCTTGCGACAGATCACAAGCCTGCCGTCGGAGCTTCTGGCTGGTTCCTGTTTGTCGTGCTTGTTACAGAAATGGACGACATTGCGCAGGCACTTGTGGGGCGTGCGATCGGACGTCGAAAGATCACACCCACGATATCACCCAACAAGACATGGGAAGGATTTGCCGGAGGCGTCATCATTTCGGTGGTCCTGTCTTTACTGCTTGCTCCCTGGTTGACGTCATTTCCTTCAGTTTTCACATTACGCGGTTTGCTGCTGTCCGTCGGATCGGGACTGCTGATCGTGAGCGCAGCATTTCTTGGAGACATTAACATGTCTGCCATTAAACGTGACGTGGGCGTGAAAGACGGCAGCTCGATTCTGCCCGGGATGGGCGGAATGATCGATCGCGTGGACAGCCTGACTTTCACTGCTCCTGCGTTCTATTATTTTCTATGTCTGGTACTTTGACACAACTTGCGATGGACGACTGAGATGCCTGGCACACATAAACACCCTGACAGTGCGGCTGATTCGAAAAGACCAGCCGCCGAAGCTGATGGGGCAGAACCATATCAGGATCGTTACTTGACGATTCCCAATGTGATTTGCGTCGCTCGCTTTCTTGGCTCGCTCGTGATCCTGTGGTTTGCCTTCATTGGGAATGCGACTGTCTTTACGATCGGTTTTATCGTGTTGAGTCTTTCAGACACGGTGGACGGCAGGCTTGCCAGATGGCTCAATCAACGGTCGGTCTTCGGTGCTCGGCTGGACAGTGCGTCCGATGCGACTCTCTACGGTTGTCTGGCAATCGGCAGTCTGATGCTGAAATGGAAACAGCTGCAGCCGGAAATTGTCTGGTTCATCGTGCCGCTTGTCAGCTATGCCATGACAACCGGGTACGGGCTGTGGAAGTACGGTCGCATACCAAGTTATCACACCTACGGCGCAAAGTATTCGCAATGGCTGGTGCTGGGAGGAGCTACCGCGATGCTGCTCGACTGGTCGATGTGGCCAATGCGGGTTGCCAGTGTCGCCGTCACGCTGACCAACATCGAGGCGACGGCAATTAGTTTCGTGTTGCCAACCTGGCGGGCCGACGTGCTGACGCTGCTGCATGTGCTTCCGAAACGGTCGAAGCAGGACTGAAATTCAAGTCAAGTTACCACCCACCCGCGTCGTCGCCAGCGTCCTTCGTCAGCAGGCTGCGGAGAATCTTCGGATCGATCGCATCACTCAGGAAGTGTGCCGAGCCGTCGGCAAGTAAGACCTGCGCACCTCCCTTGTGCCATGAGGAGATCAGACTATCGGATTGTCCATTGCGTGATCCGGGTCCGTTGACGGAGAGTTCGTACGAACTCAATTCCACGTCCTGAGGTTTTGTCCAGATGATTTCAGTGCCACAGGCTTCCACAACAAGCAATGTGTTTGAAGTTCCGTCCTTGATCTCAGAAAACGGCGTGCCTTGTTGGGAACTGAAGATTGTTTCTTCGCCAGTGGGAACAACATACGAAGTGAAGAACCGGCCCGCTGAGTCGAACGACATTGGTCGACTCGGACATGAGTAGGAACGAACTTCTTGTCGTTGTAGCGGCTCGTTGGCGGCACTGTCCCATGTCTGAGTCAGATCGTAGATACCGGCAACTGTCCGTTCGTCAATGTACGGAAGTAACGCGATTCGCCATGAAGACGGAGGCCACCCAGGTTGAGCTGGTGGAAACGTGCTGTAGACGTCGCTGTAGTTGTGGAAGCCAAGCCCGATCTGATACAGATTGTTTCTGCATTGTGTTCGCCTGGCCGCCGATCTCGGATGAATCACGCCAGCCGGCGAAATCACCGCGCAAAGGACAAACAAGAAAAATGCAACCAGCATCGTAGATTCGACCAGTCCCCGTTCGGATATTGAAGTCCACCACATGCGAACGATGACGCCCATTGATATTATGAACAGGCAGAGTGGCAGCAGAATCTTGTAGCGAACGGGGTCATAGGTTTTCAAATCTGGCAACCAGAATCCTAAAGTCCACGCCGCGATTGTCGCTACGAAAGCCCAGGGTACGACCCATTTTCGCGTTGGCTTGCTCACTCGGGCAATTGCCAAAGGAGCGATGATCCCAAACACAACAATCCAAAATATGCTGACGGCAGTGTATTGCTGGTTTTGCCAGACTGGCGGAGGAAATTCGTACATGCGGCCTCCTGAATGTGGTAGTTGAGATTTTCCTGGATGATGTGCCAAGGAATCTGTCCTGAGACTCCAAAACCG
>JANOUN010000958.1:0-3175 GCA_031416875.1 Planctomycetota bacterium
AACACTGCACGCACGCTGTGTTATGCCGCTCGCGGTTGAGGATCGCACATTTGTTTAACCGCGTGGGCAACGCCCCGCGCGTGGGAATCCATCCAGCGAGACGCTGCGCGCGCGGCCCGCTGGGCACGCCGTTAATCGAGCAAATCGCAACCGTGTGCGGCATAAAGCCCGTCCGTACCGGCAGGTCAAGACACGGAATTGTCGCTGGATGGACCCTTATCGAGATGCGTCTGCGGCTTGCGTATTCTGCATCCGCACAACATGTGCCTGCACATCGTTGAAATAGGTCGGCACGGCGGTTTCGAGGGACGTCAGCATTCGCGGCGGCGTTCTTGACGTCTCCAGACTTGCGAGATACTTCAGCAGCACTTCAGCCGTTTCATCCGACGTTTGCAGCATGTAGTGCACCCATCCCCATGCTTCCGCGTAATCGCGCTGCGTCATATCACGGAAATCGGTCAGCATTTCAAGCCGAAACAGATTCGGACTCCAGCTTTCCTGCATCGCAGTTTCCCATTCCAGCACATGCTCGGCGTGAGCAGCATCCGGGATATTGGGATCGACTTCAAAGTATTCCGCAAGACCTTCATCCAGCCAAAGTGGGACAGTCTTCAGACTGCCATGCAGCAGCCCGTGAGTAAACTCGTGACGAAGATCTTCCTGCACCTTTGAACTCAGGAACGAGTAGACAGCCAACTCCCGCGTGGTTCCCACAAAGTAGGCGCGGCGCGGAGGAAGATTCTGCCATGTGGTATTCATGTAGTAACGATATGACGCTTCATCACTGAACAGATACACGTTGACGGGATCTCGCTGTTCCGGAAGTCGCAAAGTAGCAAACAGCCTCTCCCGCAGATCCTCCAGTTCCGCCACCAGCACGTTGTCAGCATCCAGTTTGACATTGCTGTGAATTACAAAGTGCTTTGAACTGACTGTGTGCTGAGACGGCAGTTCGGTCGAGTATGTCGTCTTTGGTGTTGCATGACATCCGCTGAGGCACATCACCAACCCAAGAACGCAGCACAAAGCCATAGCCCTTCGCGGGCCATGACACTGCAATTGATTTCCGGGAGTGGAAGTGTTTGGCACAGATAGACCAGTACTTTGACGATGCAGTGCGGGAGGGAAATTGACTGCAATCCAGGTGGGAAGATCACTCTTCGGTCGGGACGAATGGTGGCAAACGATCGCATTTCCGGCAAGGCAGATGCCAGAATACATAATCCAGTTTTCCTTCAAAGGCGAGAATGCACAAATCTCTGCACGTTCGATCTCACGCTCGGTACTTACTGCCGATGCACAGAATTAGCACAAGCTCGCCATGTCCCAGGATTACCAGAATATCCCATTCTCACATTCAGGGCGGAAGATTTGAAGTTCAACCGGCTCTCGAACGGATCTGATGGACTTTCGCAGGCTTCATTTCCGCGTATCTTGTGCTTGCCGAGGGTTTGATATACTGCTCAACATTGCAGCACCCTTTTTGTCCTCATTCCCGCCTGAGCCATAATGTCATCCCGCACGATTGTTCTTGCCAGCCGCAACAGGAAGAAGACAAAAGAAGTCAGTGAGATCCTCGCTGCGGTCGGCTTCTCCGTCATTCCGGTGACCAGTTTTCCTGACGTGCCGGACGTGGAAGAAGATGGCCGGACGTTCGCTGAAAATGCCGCAAAGAAAGCATCGCAGGTCGCGCGGCAGTTGAACCAGTGGGTCATCGGTGAAGACAGTGGCTTGATGGTCGATGCCCTGAACGGTGCTCCGGGAATCTATTCTGCTCGATACAGCGGTGCCGGAGCAACAGACGAACGGAACAATGCGAAGCTGATGATCGACCTCGCCAATGTTCCTGACGACAAACGCGGCGCTGGGTACATTTGCAGTGTGGCTCTTGCGAATCCTGCCGGTGAAATTCGCATCGCCTGCGAAGGCACGTGCCGCGGTCGAATTCTGCATGAGGCAAATGGCGACGGTGGATTCGGTTACGATCCATATTTTCTGATTCCCGAATACCATCTGACGTTCGGACAACTCAGTTCTGTCGTGAAGCATCGCCTGAGTCATCGGGCGCGGGCGTTTGCGAAGTTCATTCCATTGCTGTCGAACCTGTGCCACGAATTCTGACACGATATCGATCAACAATTGCTTCACGGACGAACGTTCAATGCAACAGACGATTGGCTGGTCGATATTCCTTCTGAGCTGCATTGGCCACACCCAGCTTTGGGTGATGATTGTCAATCGCTCTCATGCTTTTGCGGTTAAGGCGACTTATCTGCGGATGTTTCGCACGCTGCATGACCTGGCAATTGTCGTGTTTCCGTGGCTGCTGTTATGGAACTGCGGCCTCGGCAGCCGCGGCCTTTTGACTCTCGGCCTGCCATCCGAGCAGACCGCATTCTGGCGAATTGCGTTGATCATCACCGTCCTTGGGACGATTCCATGGTTCCTGGCGATCCTCCGCTGGCAGTGGCGGCGCCGATTTGAGTTTTACAAAGTGGTCACGCGCGAAGTCTTCGATGTTGCTGCCATCGCACGTCAGGGGTCTACTCTGAACGATGTTCGTGGTTCCCGCTGGCATCCTGCGATTGTCTGGCCGTGGAACGAGATTCTGACGCTGGAGGTCAATGTCAAGAGAATTCAAACCACCAATCCCCAGGCATTGTCGCGTCGTCCATTGCGGATCGCGCATTTTTCGGACCTGCATTTTATCGATTGTCCTGGCACGGATTTCTATCGGTTCATGGTGGGAAAAGTGCTGGAACTGAATGCCGATGCCATCGTCTTTACCGGGGATCTGATCGACAAGCCGGAACTGCTGGCCACGGCCGTGGAGATTCTGAGGCCGCTCACAAAAATCGCTCCGTGCTTCTTTATTCTGGGCAATCATGATTGGAGATATGAATATGAGCATTTTCGGACCACGCTGGCCCTATCCGGGTGGAGATGCGTCGCCGGGACGAATGAACAGATTCAGCTTGCCGACCGGAGTGTACTTTTCGCCGGTTCGGAATTACCCTGGATCGGCACCGCTCCGCTTAACGCAAATGACGCCGGAGCTGACCTGCGAATTCTGCTGAGTCATTCGCCCGACCAGTTCCGGTTTGCTCAAAAAAACGGCTACGACGTCATGCTGTCCGGTCACACGCATGGTGGCCAGGTCGTGTTGCCGGTGATC
>JANOUN010000959.1:0-1651 GCA_031416875.1 Planctomycetota bacterium
CCCGGAGGGTGCTCCGCACTATTGGTTCCTGACCCCTTTTTTAAAGCGTCTTCGCTCCCGTATCGGCATTCGTCAGGATCCTTGTTCTTGCTCGCAATCAAAAAAACGATTCCGCTCTACCTAAACGAAGAAGAGCGTGAAGGGCTGCGCGCGGCAGGCAGATTCAATGCGCAGTTGATGGATTTTCTGCGAGACCATGTCAAGCCTGGAGTCAACACACTTCAGCTCGACAAACTGGCTCACCAATACACGCTGGACCACGGCCACAAGCCGGCATGTCTGGGATATCTGGGATATCCGAAGACCATTTGTACCAGCATCAATGAAGTCGTCTGCCACGGCATCCCGAATACTCGTCCGCTGAAGGACGGTGACATCATCAATGTGGATATCACGACGATCGTCAACGGCTGGTACGGCGACCAGTCTGAAACGTTTCTGATCGGCCCCGTCAGCAACACCGCGAAGCGTCTGGTGCAGGCAACGTTCGACGCCCTGTTTGTAGGGATTCATGCTTCCCGACGGGGTGGTACGGTGACGGAAGTCGGCCGAGCCATTCAGTCATTTGCCACAAAGGCGGGGTTTTCCGTGGTGCGTGAATATCAGGGACACGGCATCGGTCGCGACTTTCATCAGGAACCTGGCGTGCCACACTATCCAGTGCTCACGTCCAACCGCGATCTGCTCAAGGCTGGCACTTGTTTCACGATTGAACCAATGCTCAACATCGGTTCATGGAAGACACGCGTCGATACCAAGGACAAATGGACTGTCCGAACCATCGACGGCGCGTTGTCGGCTCAGTTCGAGCACACGATTCTGATGACGGAATCCGGGCCTGAGATACTGACGCTGACTCAACACGGACCTCAGGAAGGTCACAAGTTCTGATCGAGACTGTGGTACCAGTGCCAGCCTGCGGCGGGATTTCAGATTTGAGATTTGAAATTTCAGATTTGAAATTTGAAATTTCAGACAGGATACCGGCGGGCTGACGCCCTCCGCTCGCCGAGTCGCGTAGTCGGTTGATGACAACGAGGACGCTGGCGATAAGGAGCAGGGGGCGTTTCAACGTAGCCGTCACCTCTCCGCGTGACGAGCCTTTTGGGATGGCACTCGGCTGAACGGCCGCACTTTGCGATGTAAGCATGAGGAGCAAACCCGGAAACCGTGTAATCGCTGCGGCCACAGTCTCACAGTGCAGATTTCTCAGCCATCGCCCAATTGATAGCTGGTTCCGTAATTCTACCAGTACCGGTGCCGGATCAGACCTGGACTTTGTGGCAACGCTTGCAGCGCACCGCGGCGCGGACGATTTTTCCGCATTTGGGGCAGCGTTTTGATTTCTTGGCCAATTTGGCCTTGGTCTGCGGTCGGAAAACCATGTTATATCGCTCCGGTAACGTGTGTGCTGAATTATGGAAAGCTGCGAACTGTAGTCGTCCTGAGCGGTTTCGACAATCGTGTCCTGTCGCTGAGAACGTCGCGGCATACACTAGAAGTTCAACTCTGGCCGTAGGCACTGCACATATTACCCAGCGTCTGTATCGTTACGGAAAGGATTGAACCGAACGTATTCCCAGTGGCGGTAGAGTTCACTGGAACGCACAAGCTGCTCGTGGACGCCATCGACGGCAATTTTGCCCTCGTG
>JANOUN010000960.1:0-5975 GCA_031416875.1 Planctomycetota bacterium
GCAGCCAAAACTTGACTCATCTGCAACATGTTTTGAAAAGTAACCGTAGCGAATGCCGCCGCAGCATACGAACAAAAAAAAAGCGACTGAGGCAAGTTCGATTCGGTCCTGCATGAGGCGCGTGGCGTTTCGTCCCAGTCACTGAACGGTATTATGCAATGGCCCAGGGCGTCGTCAAGGTGCATTGCGGCAGTCAGCACGGTCGGGCAGTTTGTCAAATTCCTGTAGGGTGTGTGAAGCGGAGCGAAACACACCATGTGCGAATGTGCAGGAAAGTGGTGCGTTTTCGCCACGATGGGGCTCGTCCCCATCGAGCGATGATCATCACCAGACAAGAAGTCAGTAATGCGTTTTCGCCGGGGCGTAAAGAGTCAAAAACGCTTATACTCCACGAGGTCGGAAATGAATCCGGCGAGCGGAGCGGCGTAAGCCCTCCGGTATCTTGTTTTTGTACCGGCAAGCTGACGCATGCCGCTCGCCAATTGTCTCACTCATGACCGCGCGGAGTATAAGTCCACGCCATTGAATGCGTGGTCGGTGCGGAACAAGGAACGACATCGACTCTCACAAGTCATTGGTTGCGGGCGAAGCCCGCGCCAAGGAACGACCGCCGGACACCAATTCTGAATCGGTGGCCCAAAAAAAGTTTTTTCGCTCAACCCTGACACGACCTGTCATAGCGCGCCGGTATCGTGCAAGGCGTTGACGCAAAGTCGATTTCCGTCAAATGCATTGCGTCGGCATGGGGATACAACATGCCCACAACATGGGACATATGGTCAACCGCCTGAGTTCGGTTGTCATTCCCTTGATTCTCGTAACACTACGACAACGCAGTCCACAGCCAGTAGTCAATCTTTGCTGAGCGATTCACCATGACGTTTGGAAAGTCCTCAGTCCAGAATGTTTGGATTTGCTGTTTCTTCTTACTTGTGCCGACTCTTTCCCGCATCATTTAACCCACAGAAACTAACAGGTGAGCATTATGGCATTTTCGATCAAGGATCTATCAGACGCACTCAAGGGGCATGCTGCTGCGTTTCGATGCAGAACAGTTTATCAGCCGATGGCAGGCGAAGGGACGACCGTGTTTCCTTCCACTTATGAAGGCGGAAAATACGCCACCGTTGGATATCGTGATGAAAAAACGGGATACCGTTCAGATGACGAGAAAGGCAAAAAGCTGGCGGATCAGGTTGTGCTGGATTCTGTTCAGTCGCAGGCGAATCGCATGGAGTTGGCGCTGCTCGACGCATGGCAGGACGGGCGAATTAAGTTGCCGATCGTGACTGTTGATTTTTCCGGGAACGAACTGGAGAAGGATCTGAGGATTACCAGTCTCGAAGCTCCGCATCGCATCGCTGACGCAATCCTGCGAGACAGCCTTCTGGATGGTAAGCCATTTCGCCAGTCAGAACTCGGCAAGATGCTCGACTACGTTGATCTTCGAAATGCGACCGCGCTGTTTCGAATCTGTCCGACCGCGCTGGTCTTTGGAGTTTGGGACTCAACTGGTCCCAAAGGCGGATTGGGAGCAAAGTTTCAGCGAGCCATCGTGTCCGAGTTGATCGGGTTGAACGCTCAGATTGGTGTCAAGACTGCCAGCCGTATTGATCCGCTTCAGTGTCGTGCCGCCGTGCGAGTGATGCCACAGAAAGACGGAAGCTGGAAGGTTGCTGCTGACGGAAAAGCTAAAGGAGCGGTTTCACCCGCTGAAGTCAACCACGGCAATATTCCGCCATCGCAGTCAGACGGCGGTGTCACGATTGACCACGCTCTCCAGACCACTGTCATTTCCCTGCCATCACTGCGACGTTTGCGGTTCCCGCTGAAACCCGGAGAACGATCGGACGCAAAAGTTGACGCTGCTGCGCAGACGGCCCTGGCGGCACTTGCGCTATGTGCGGCAGCGCTTGCTCGCGAATCGGGATGTGACTTGCGATCCCGATGTCAGTTGTTTCCAACTGAAGCGATTCAGTGGGAGTTGCTCGATAAGCCAGGGCAGGCTCCAACGAAAATCGACCTGGATGCGGATGCGGCGATTGCTTTGTTCAACACCGCTGTGGATGCTGCGAAGAAGGCGGGGCTACCGTGGATGGATGAAGAACTTGTACTGAAACCATCTCCGCAACTGGTGGACCTCGTGAAAAAGAGTCAGGAGTTGTCCGCAGCGACGACAGCAGGAGACGAATAATGCTGACGCTGGGAATTCGATACCTGAATGGCTGGGTGATGGCGACTCATCCGGCGAACCGAGAAATCCCGGAATGGCCACCACATCCGGATCGAGTCTTTATGGCACTTGCTGCTGCTCACTTTGAAACGGATGGTGACGTTGCCGAACGTCAGATACTGGAATGGATCGAAGCGCTTGGGCCGCCGACGCTGGATTGCTCTGGGGCCGACTATCGAACGACGGTTACCACGTTCGTTCCGGTAAATGATTCTGCCAGCCCGATCAGCAAGAAGGGCAAGCCGTTAATGGAATCACAGTCGATGGCCGTCGGTCGTGATCGCCAGGCTCGACAGTTTCCAGTGGCCGTTCCTCAGAGTGATGAAGTGCGGTTGAGTTGGACGAACCCAGTGGCGAATGCCGAGCAATCGCAAACGCTGAGCGCACTCTGTGCCAAAGTGACGCACATTGGGCACTCGGCTTCGATGGTTCAGATGTGGGTCGTGGACGACACGGTGGACACCGCGGAGAAAAATAACACTGCGGCAGGGCCTGAATTGTTCCGCATGACTCTTGAGCCTCAAGCGATTGGGCGTTTTCGGTTGCGGATTCCTGGACCAGGCCGTCTGCACGACCTTGAGGCTCGGTATAACATGGCCGATGTCGAAGCGTATTCCGCGATGCAGCAAAAACTGACGGAATCCGGATTGAAACCGGCCAAAAAGAAGGAGATTCAGGCGGAAATAAAGGAGCGATTCGGGGATCAGGTTCCGGAAAGTCGCCGTCCGGAACCTGCGCTTTGGTCCGGATACGATCAATTGCAAATCGAGAATCCGGACCAGGGAATTCACGCTACTCATTTCGCCAATTTGATCGTGTTGCAGCAGGTCGGCGGTCGGCGGTTTGGGGTCGAATCAACCCTGCAACTGACGCAGGCGCTTCGCAACACGGTAATGAAGAAGTCCGGCGTCCAGCCTGTTCCCGATTGGTTGTCCGGGCATCAACCGGACGGGCGACCCGCGGAACGAGAACTCGGGCACATGGCGTTTATTCCGTTACCACACGTTGGCTGGAAACACGCCGATGGTCATCTTCTGGGAATGGCACTTGTTCCGCCACGAGACGTCGATCGACAGGATCTTGCTGCAGCGCTGCACGGCGTGTTGTTCGATGATAACGGCGAAGCGGCCCCAATGACGCTGACGCTCGGCAAGGCTGGCGAATGTGTCGTCAAAGTTGTGGACGGTTCCGAGAGTCAGGCAGCAATCGATCCGGTGACGTGGACGCAGGCTTCGACTCGCTGGGCCACGGTGACACCGATAGCGTTGGATCGACATGCAAAGGGTGATCACCCGTGGGATGAAATTGTGGAAATGATTGAACGAGCATGTGATCGCATCGGGCTGCCCAAACCGGTCGATATCATTCCGGCACCGGTGTCGATGTTTATCGGTGCTCCGACGTCAGGCGAAATGCCGCGTATTACTCGAAAGACCGGAGGCCAGATCCGTCAGACTCACGCGATTCTGACATTCGGCGAAAATGTTTCTGGTCCGATGTTGCTCGGGGCTGGGCGATATCGTGGCTATGGACTGTGCCGACCACTGGTTGCCCGGAAGGAATGAAGGGGATGAAACAAATGAAGGCTGAACTGGTGCCGATCCAACGAGAGTCATCAAATGACTCGGAGTTGCCGGCGAAGAAATATCGTTCGATAGGCCCCACTGGCCCGGTGCCAGTGGACCAAAGGTTTGGCAACTAAAACGACGAGAAACGCACGACACTGCTCCCCATCCGACCTTGCGTCGGTGGAAGCCAGGTTTGGTAACGTTTGCGATCCGACCCACGAAGTTTTCAAACCTGGGATCCACTGGCATCAAGCCAGTTGGGGTCCGGAAGATCGGTTGGTGGGGTCGTTGAGTAGTCTTCAAACCTGGTTTCCACCGGCATGAAGCCGGATGGGGACCGCTGAGTCTCCGACAGTTAATTGAATCCATTCGGAAAACACGCGAAACACGAATGACATTTGAGACCCCTCACAGGAGCATCCATGAATCTTTCCGCCGATCGTTTCAGCGAGTTCTTCCATGCGGTCTACGGGTTCGCGCCATTTCCATGGCAGGAGCGACTCGCTCGTCAGGTGATCAACAATTCAGAGACTCCGTGGCCACCGTGTCTTGCCTTGCCAACTGGTGCAGGAAAAACGACTTGCATTGACATTGCAATTTTCGCGCTCGCATGTCAGGCAAATCGCCCGCAGAGTGAACGAACGGCACCGCGAAAAATCATCTTTGTCGTGGATCGTCGCATCATCGTGGACGAGGCGTTCGAACACTCCCTGGATCTTGCGGAGCAACTGGAAAAGGCGACATCAGGAATACTGCGAGAAGTCGCGGATGCGTTGCTTTTGATCGCCGGCGCCAATCGCCTGAATTCTCTGCTGGCCGAGCCGTTATTTCCGCTTACATGCCATCAGCTTCGAGGCGGTATGTACCGGGACGATGCCTGGGCTCGAACGCCCACGCAGCCGTGTGTGATTGCCACGACTGTTGATCAAATCGGGTCGCGCTTATTATTTCGAGCCTACGGAAGGTCGCCAAAGGCATGGGGACTGCAGGCGGGACTCGCCGGGAATGATAGTCTCATTATCCTGGATGAAGCACACTGCGCGAATCCGTTCTACCAGACTATGAAAGCAGTCTCCAGCTACCGTCAATGGCGTGACGAACGTGTCGGCGGACCGTTTCAATTCGCTATCATGTCGGCGACACCCCCGGATGGCGTTGAACCGTTTGAAACGGAAGAAGATGACGAAAACCATCCTGTATTGGGTGAACGGATCGCGAGGCAGAAACTGGCTCGACTTGTAATCGCGGAAAAGGCCAAGGGTAATAACGCACTGGTTGAATTGGCAGTCGCTATGATCGAACAGGCTACACAGTTTGTAGCTCAGGGACACCTGCGCGTTGGAATTCTGGTCAATCGCGTCCGCACGGCAACCATGATCGCACAACTCTTGGAAGCTGTGAGAGATAAAGTTGACGCAGATGTTGAGCCACGCTACTTGAAACAAACGGCAAAATGTCTGAGCACGCTGTCAGATGCCTACGACGTCGTGTTACTCACCGGTCGAATGCGTCCAATCGACCGCGATCGGCTGATGGCTGAGTGGCAACCTCAGTGCGAATCCGCTGAACATGGCAATACTCAGGGCTTGCTTGCATGGTTCGGTACATCGTCGAATCGACCGCAGATGCCAGGTCCGGCGTTTGTGGTCGCGACACAGTGCCTTGAGGTTGGCGCGAATCTGGACTTTGACGCTCTCGTGACGGAATGCGCGAGTCTCGACGCTCTGCGCCAAAGATTTGGCCGCCTGGATCGCGTCGCTCGTCCCGAATACAAATCCGCCGAAGATCGTATTCGTTCTGCAATTGTCGTGCAAAAGGATCAGACGAGCGAAGGAACGAAAGATCCTGTTTATGGAGCGGCTATTGGTCAAACGTGGATGTGGTTGAATACGAACTCCAGCGTCAAAACTGAAACGCGACAGGATGGTACCGTCGCCGGACAACCGTGCATTGATTTTGGAATTCGGTCGATGAATGCCCTGCTGGCGGAGACTGACTCAGAATTGCGGCTAAGCCTCAACAAGTCAGTCCCTGACGCGCCTGTTATGCTGCCTGCCCAAGTTGATTGCTGGGTGCAGACAAGTCCCGAGCCCCAACCAACACCGGATCCGGCCGTTTTTCTGCACGGACCGGATCAGTCAATGCCCGAAGTCCAGGTCTGCTGGAGAGCCGAT
>JANOUN010000961.1:0-5918 GCA_031416875.1 Planctomycetota bacterium
CCTCCAAGCAGATTCCAACTCACTTGGAGGGCTGACGCCCTGCCGCTCGCGTCTTTGGTGATGGGAATCTGTGTCACGTTTTTTATAAGAAATTGATTATGCTGCGGCTCCGGTCATCTGATTCAGTGCCCGGCGCAGTGATGCTTCCGGAGCAGCCCCGGCTGATGTGTGGTAGACGACTCTCATAACGACTCTGATTTGACATGATTTGAGATTTGAGATTTGAGCAATCATCCGCAACACGATTTGGATTCCGGCGTTGCACAGGTTTTTTCCGACGACTTCGGCACCTGATTCCATGGCATCCGGGCCAGGATCATCCCCATCCCGCAGGTATCCGTGATTCCTGCAAACATCAGACCTGCGCCGACAAAGCCAGACAAGCCGACCCAATACGGATGAACGAAGCTCAATACGGCTCCCGTCAGAGCCAGAAACCCGGCGGCGATACGAACCTGACGCTCCAGCGAGATCGCCTTCCTGCCTCGCACGACCGGAAGCCCGGCCTGGTCCCAGGCCAGAGTTCCACCTTCGACATTGACGACATTGGTGCAGCCAGCGGCCATGACTTTTTCACACGCCTGTTTGCCTCGGCTTCCAGAACGACAGATCACATACAGCGGGTTACCGGAATGAGCCCGCTCACGAGTCACCTTTGCACAATCCAGCTGATCGAGCGGCACGTTGTGAGCAAATGTGACATGGACTTCGCGGAACTCCACGGGAGTTCGCACATCGATCAAATCAACTTTCTCGCCCGCCTGAATTCGATCCTGCAACTGCTTTGGGGAAATGACAGAAACGCTCATAATCCTGCTCCTTTTATACATTGTGTATACTTATCGACATCTCGCCACCTGGCGACAACTTCGCTGTGGACATGTTTGCCTGCCTTATGAATCAACATATCGCCATGTATCGACATGTCAATGATGCCTTTCCGGATTTTTTGTCATTTTTTTGTATTCGCCGATCGGAAGGTGAGTTGGGAACAGCTGCCCGAAGACTCTTTCGCATCAGGGGCAGTCGTCGCTCGTCGATGCTGTGTAACGCCATCCAGTTGGCAACCGGCAGGGATGAGTCACGTTTGGCATCGAGTCGCCGCATACCCCAGAGCTGCCAGCCAGCCAGAATGCTCATGAATGGAAAAAGAACCGGCGACCCACGTGAGCAAACGAAGACACAGCGGACCGATCGAGGCAACCGCTCGGCGAGATCGATACATCTCCGGCCACGCGGCTTCGTCCAGACTGAGCAAATGATTGGTCGTCCAGCAGAATGCAATGCCCACGGCCAGTCCGCAGCGCAGAGGAAATGACCGGCGAGCGGTGAGTGTCAAACCCACTGATGCCTTGCGACTCAGAATGTGGGATTCAGCCATGCGAGTGATGAAGGTGGCCCTGGTCCGGCTCCGACGATCGGTTGCGGGCGAAGCCCCAATGGCGTGGACTTAGGCGAGCGGGGGATGTCAATCCCCTGATGTGCACCGGTCAAACACGGCAAATCAGGGCACTTACGTACCCCGCTCGCCAATCGAATTCCTTAAGTCCACGTGATTGGGGCGAAGCCCGGCTGGGACATGAGCGGCACAGCGTTCGCAGCTTTGTACATGACACCTGCGGAGGCATTCACCATTCGCCCTGTCGCACCAATTCGGAATCTCTATGTGACAGATACTGCCTGAAGTGTGCGGGTGGGCGCGCTGTGTTGTGTGCTCCGGGGGCACGGTGTCGTGTCTGCTGTCAATTGACTGGCCTTTGTTCGTTCGTTCTGATTCGAAGGAGACTTCCATGAATCACTTCCACAACATTCTTGTGGGTGTAGATCTTGGGACAGGTGTTCAATCGCTGTCAGGTGCACTGAGTGCTGCAAATGCTGAAGCCGTCGAGCGAGCATTGGTGCTTGCCGAAAGCTGCCACGCGAGATTGTGTTTCGTTTCCGTTCTGGACGCACATGATACGACGCAGAGACTGGTCCATGACGTCCGGGGAGACGCGTCAAATGTCTTCGATGAAGCGCATGCCCTTCTCGGTCAGTTTGTCGAAAGAGCAAAGCAACGCGGAATCGCAGCGGAGGCGCGAGTGCTGATGGGAAAGACCTGGTTGAAGCTCATTCGGGAGGTGTTGAAGTGCCACCACGATCTGGTGATTGTCGGAACGCGACACGAGGGTGCTGTCGATCGGGTCCTTTTCGGGAGCACGGCGATGAAATTACTCCGCAAGTGCCCATGCCCTGTATGGGTCACAAAACCCTCAGACGGACTGCCATTGTCGTCTGTGCTCGTCGCACACGATCTGCATGCCGTTGGTCGTCATGCTCTGGATTTGGGCGTCGCATTGGCAAAATGTTATGATCTGCAGTTGTTTGTCGTTCATGCGATCGAACAACTTCCCCTCGGAGACCCCACTGGATACGGCATAACACCTGTTGAAGCAAAGGAATTGCATCACGACGCACGAGAGAGGATACTTGTGGAAGTGGGTGGTGCTGAACTGCAGCGACCGCCTGAAATTCGAGTCGTCAGCGGCAGTCCGGAACCGGCCATCACGGAGTTGATCAAACAGGAATCGATAGACCTTTTGATCATGGGGACGATTGGTCGTGCAGGAATCCGCGGAGTCCTGACCGGAAATACAGCAGAACGACTCCTGCCGCGCCTTCCTTGTTCGATGCTGGCGGTAAAACCTGATGAATTTCAGTGCCCCGTGGAATCTGAGTAACCAATGCCCTCGAAGGATCCAATGTCGTGATTCACGAGACTGTGGTGCCTATCATGACTGAAACCTCTGTGGAAGAACTGGCGTGTTCAGTTTTGACCGATTCTCTCACGTCCGTCCGTCATTGGTTGAAGAAGGCCGCCAGAGAATGGGCTGACGATGATGAGATTGTTCATCAACTTCGCGTGTTCAGCCGGCGTGCACTTTCAGCGCTCAATCTCTTCAAAGTCTTACTTCCGGAGTCTGAAGTTCGCTGGTTCAGAAAGAAAGTGAAGGCCGTCCTGCAGGCTGCGGGACGAGCACGAGATCTCGATGTGCTGATGACGATTCAATTGCGTCGGTGTGGTAACGCTCGAAAGATTCTGGCGAAGCAATGGCGCGCTGAACGCGCGGCTGCTCAGCAACCACTTGTGAAACTCTGTCGAAAGCTGCAGCACCATGATCGATTTCGAAAGCATGTGCAATTGCTGGTCAGGAAACTGAAAACCGTTGCTGCGGATGGAGAACATGATATTCGATTGGTTTGCGACGAACGGATCCTGCCACAATTTGCAGGTCTGTGCCGTACAGTTGTCGATGCCCTGGAACATGAGGCAGACGTCTTGTCATTGCATGAGTTACGCATCGCCGTGAAACGGCTGAGATATGCTGCGACTCAGCTGTTGCCGGTCTTCAAAAGTCAGAAACAGCCTGAGATGGTGAAGATTCTGGAAGAGCTTCAGACGCAACTCGGAGTGATGCATGATCATGTCGTCGCGAAACAGGAGTTGAAACGATCACTTGCGAGACTAAAAAAACAGACACATCAGAGAATTCTTCGGAAACTCATCGAAAGCGAGACCCGCAGCATCGCCGACAGCGTTGCCACGTTCCGTGCCTGGTTGACATCCGATGCCTGTCGTGAACTGAAACAGTGCATTCAATCGATTGTCTGATCGATCATGGATGATATGGAGGAGACAGTTTGTGGTGCAGCGGCACGGGGCTTGCTGTGCTACAATTCGTGTCGAGCGAATCAATGTGGTGATTTCGATGCCATCGCGTGGTGATAAGAGTTCAGTTCTTAAAAAGGGAAAAGTGAGATGAACCAATACTCTGCAGTGAAAGCAACTCTCGAAGCCAGGCTGGAGGAACTCACGCAGCGGGCTGCCGAGATTGAGACGAGTTTGAGTAATCCTGGCAACGCAGACTGGGAAGAGAATGCCACGGAGTCTGAAGATGACGAAGTTCTGTCCGGCGTTGGCAGCGCCGCAAAAAATGAGATTCGCGAGATCAAGCTGGCATTGAGTCTGATCGAGTCCGGCAGCTATGGAAAATGCACGTCCTGCGGAGGGCCAATCGCGAAGGCTCGGCTGGAGGCTCTGCCGTATGCGACGAAATGCATCAAGTGTGCATGACGCGTGGTGCATGACGCGTGGTGTTCCGGAAGTCCGGAACGGATGATCGCACTCCACTGCAGAAGGAATGGATTTGTCGAATTCATCGGATCAGGATGTGGCTCCGAAACCAATCGCTGAGATTGTTGCGTCGGTGGGACTGGACGAGAAGTCCGTCGAGCCGTATGGCTGGTACGCAGGCAAATTTTCGCTCGGCCTGCACGAACGCCTAATGGATCGGCCAGGAGGAAAATACATCGGCGTCACGGCCATCAATCCGACACCATTCGGAGAAGGGAAGACCGTTGTTTCCATTGGCCTGGCGATGGCGATCGCTCGTCGCAGGCATCGTTCAATTGTCACTTTGCGAGAGCCCTCGCTCGCACCGGTCTTTGGCATCAAAGGAGGTGGCGCGGGCGGTGGGCGAGCCCGTCTGCTGCCGGCTGATGACATCAATCTGCATTTCACTGGCGACCTTCACGCTGTTGCCGCAGCGAATAATCTGCTGGCAGCGATGACCGACAATCACTGCAAGCGAAAACTGGCTCCGGCGCTGAACGCGGACGACATTCTGTGGCGGCGAGTCACTGACATCAGCGACAAGGGACTTGCGCATATTGAAGCCGGTCTCGATGAAGCACCGCAGGCACCGCGACGGCACACGGGATTTGATCTGACGGCGGCCTCAGAAGTGATGTCCATTCTGGCGTTGGCGACAGGTCTCGCAGACCTGCGTGAACGGCTGGGCCACATCGTCGTGGCGCATTCCCTGGATGACGAGTTTGTGACGGCGGAACAGATCGGAGCGGCAGGGGCCATGACCGCGTTGCTGCGGAATGCTCTGCGACCAAATCTGGTGCAGACCATCGAGCATACACCGGCTATGGTGCATGTCGGACCGTTTGCAAATATTTCGCACGGCAACAGTTCGGTGATCGCAGACCTCACGGCGCTGCGACTGGCGGATTACGTCGTGACGGAAAGCGGCTTTGGATCCGATCTGGGTGCTGAAAAATTCTTTAACATCAAGTGTCGTGCTGACGGGCTTCGTCCGGATGCGGAAGTACTCGTCTGCACAGTGAGGGCGCTCAAATTTCACAGCGGGCGCTTTGATGTCAGGCCCGGTCGTCCGTTGCCGCAGACTCTGCTGGAGGAAGACGTGGACGCACTGAGAGTCGGATTCGCCAACGTTGAGGGTCACCTCGCAAATCTGCGTGGCTATCGAATTCCGGTCATCGTCGCGATCAACCAGTTTCCCGCGGACACACGTGCAGAGCTGAATCTGCTGAAATCACTGGTGGTCGAAGCCGGGGCGAAACGTGTCACGCAAGCGTCGGCGTTCAGTCATGGCAGCGATGGCGCACTGGAACTGGCGGATGCTGTCATCGATGCGTGTGCCGGTGCCAGCAGCTTCCAGAGTCTCTATGCGCTGGAACTGTCATACGAACAGAAGATCGAGAAGCTTGCGACGCAGACCTATGGTGCGGATGGCGTCGATTTTCATGACGGCGTCGCGGATCAATTGAGCGAGTTTGCTCGTCGAGGCTATGGGAATCTTCCGGTGTGCATCGCCAAGACCCAGTATTCGCTGTCTCATGATCCAAAACAGTTCGGAAGGCCAACAGGTTTTCGGCTGCCGATCCGCGAAGTCAGGCTTGCTGCCGGGGCGGGTTTCGTGCTGGTCCTCACCGATGGAATCAGCCTGATGCCGGGGCTGCCTCGTGAGCCCGCGGCTTGCAGGATTGACGTGGATGCGGACGGCCGGATTGTGGGGATCTCAGGGAATTGACGGCGAATCATTCAGTTTTCTGGCAAACTGCAGCGC
>JANOUN010000962.1:0-2294 GCA_031416875.1 Planctomycetota bacterium
CAGTATGCACGAACTACAACGATTTATCGCTCAAGGAAAGTTGTTCGTATTTTCGTCCCGGGTGAGTTGCGAAATTGATGACGGTTTGATGTCGATCCAATTGTTGAGTGCGTGCTTCTCGGCAGAGTCCCCGTCGGAGCCAGCGGGCTTGGCAGCGGAATTCAAAAGCCATTGGTCGCGTATTCAATTGAGGGAATTTTTCGCTTTTCGGTGAAGAAACCGTCAGCGTCGTGCATCTAACTGGGGCTTCCGTCGAATCAATCCTTTCACAATCGACTAATCCAGATGGACAAACCTTGTCTTCATGCAAGGGAAAAAGAGTCGGTCCTGAAGTTGCTTTCCAGCAATGAGCAGACAGGATTATCAGTAGCACAGGTGGTTGTCGCCCGAGAACAGTACGGTGCGAACGAACTTACCACCCTCGCTCCGGAGTCGATATGGAAGAAGTTCCAGGCTCAATTCAGTGATATCGTCGTCTGGATACTGATGGCGGCGGCTTTGATCTCGGGGGCAATGGGCGAGTGGACAGACACGGCCGCAATCCTTGCCATCGTGCTGCTGAATGCATTGCTGGGATTCTTCCAGGAAGAGAAAGCGGAAAAGGCACTCGCCGCGCTGCAAAGTCTGGCGGCTCCAACAGCGAAGGTCATCCGTCAAGGAAAACTTGCCGCGATCCCCGCGCGAGAACTCGTTCCCGGCGACATAGTTGAAATCGAAGCGGGCGATAACGTTCCGGCGGACACGCGATTGCTGACCGCGTTTGCGATGCGAATTCAGGAAGCCTCGCTGACGGGCGAGAGTTTGCCTGTGGAAAAGGATGCCGCAATCGTGCTTCCGGAAGTTACGTCGCTCGCCGATCGCCGCAACATGGCGTTCATGAGCACCGTCATCGCGAATGGGCACGGACGGGGCGTCGTAGTGGCGACTGGCATGCAGACAGAGATCGGCCGAATTGCCCGGATGTTGCAGTCGTACGAACGAGAACTGACACCGTGCAACGCCAGCTTGCCAGGCTTGGCCGCGTGCTCGTGATGATTTGTCTTGTGCTCGTTGGCGTTATCTTTCTCATGGGAATGCTGCACGGCTATTCGCTGGTCGAGGCCTTGTTGTCGTCGGTGAGTCTGGCAGTTGCGGCGGTGCCGGAAGGCCTGCCCGCCGTCGTGACGACCACACTGGCGCTGGGTCTGCAACGGATGGTGAAACGCAACGCGCTGGTCCGGAAACTGCCCAGCGTAGAAACACTGGGATGTGTGTCCGTCATCTGTTCGGATAAGACCGGGACACTGACTCGCAACGAAATGATGGTCCGTGAACTGGTGGCCGGCGGCATTCGCTACCGAGTCTCCGGTTCCGGCTACACGCCTGAGGGCGAGTTTTTCAGGTTGATGTCCGACAATGAGCAGGCAGTCAAACTCACCGACAATCACGACGCACAACTCGCGCTGCGGGTTGCCGCTTACTGCAATCATGCAGTGGTCCAGCCGAGCAAAAATGAAAAGAGCTGGATTGTGGTCGGCGATCCGACGGAGGGAGCACTGGTCGTGCTGGCGATGAAAGGAGGGCTTTTGTTGCGCGAGCAAAAGCCGCAAGTCTTGCAGGAGTTGCCATTTGACTCCGAACGCAAGGCGATGTCTGTGCTGCTCAGGGACGATTCCGGTCACTGCATCCAATACACAAAGGGGGCTCCGGAACGGATCCTCGAAAGGTGCGGCTCCGAACGAAGCGACAACATCGTGATTCCGTTGACTGAAGTACGCCGACAGGAGATTGCACAGGCAAACGCTGAGATGGCCGCCCGAGCCGGGCTTGATGCGGCGCCGGCCGCGACGGTCCACGGAGTCGATGTTGTCCTGGTCGCTGGGCAGTGTGGTCATTGGACAGGGGGTATTGCTTGCTGCCGTTGGAATGGCGGCGTTCGCCTATGGCTACCGCCAAGAACATAACCTTAACCAGGCCCGAACAATGACATTCTGCGTTGTTGTTTACGGTGAACTATTCCGCTCGCTGGCCGCTCGCAGCCGAATCTGGACGTTCTGGCAATTAAGGCCTTCGACGAATCTCCATCTGTTAGCCGCAGTCACCATCTCTTCGCTCCTGCAGGTTGGTATCATCCAGTTGGAATTTGCACGACCGATCTTCGCAGCAACCACTCACACAATGCAGGAATGGCTTGTCCTGGGTGCTTTGGCCCTGACTCCGGTCACGGTGATCGAGTTCGTGAAACTGGGGCGTCAGCTGCTTGTAAAAGAAATCCCATCAGGAACTGTGGGAACATTCCTATGAACGCAAAATCA
>JANOUN010000963.1:0-4923 GCA_031416875.1 Planctomycetota bacterium
CGCAGGCGAACCACTGCTGCACCTGCTGCCGATGCTGTCCCCGGAACGCGAAGTGCTGACACCGGCGGAGAGGATTCGGTTTGCGGAAGCTCGAAATGCCGTCGCTCAATCGCAGAACGATGCCGATGCCCAGGTGCAGCAATCGATGGTGCAGGTCGAGGCGGCTCAGATCGCCCTGGAACGCGCTGAGCGATTGCTCAAAGACAAATCCGGGACGGTTCGAACCGTGGATGAAGCGCAGGCCCAGCTCAAACTCGCAGAAAAGGCACTGGAAGCGGCGAAAACCCGCAAGCAGATTGTGGACAGCATCAAACTGGATGCAGAATCCGGAACGCTTCTGCCGATGACGATCAAATCACCGCTTTCCGGAATCGTGCGTGCGATTCAGGTTCAGCGGGGACAAATTCTCGCTGCCGGTGCGCCGCTGTTTGAAGTGATGAATAATGAACGGTTGTGGGTCCGCGTGCCTGTCTACGTGGGCGATCTTGACGAGATCGACCCCACTGGGAACGCACAACTGACTCTGCTCGACGGTCGTACTACGGATCATGATCTGAATGTGAAACCCATCGCAGCGCCGCCGACTGCGATGTCATTGGCATCGACAGTGGATATGTATTTCGAGCTGCCCAATCCTGATTCTGCATTCCGACCAGGCCAGAAAGTCGGTGCACTCCTGATGCTGAAAGGTGATGCAGAGTCGATCGCGATTCCGTGGTCGTCGGTGTATCACGACATTTACGGCAGTCAGTGGGTTTATGAGCAAGTGTCCGAACGCACGTTTGTCCGTCGCCGGGTCGAAGTGTTGTCGGTCCTTGATGGCTGGGCTGCGATTGCTCGCGGGCCGAAGGTTGGCACGCAAGTGGTCACAGCCGGTGTTGCTGAGCTGGTCGGGACCGAGTTCGGATTTGCAAAATAGGAACGTCGTGAGCCGCAAGGCGCTAGCCGCGGGTGTTGATCTAATACCAACCCGAAGCGCCAGCGAGGCGGAAACGGCTGAATTCCTCGCTGGCGCTTCGGGTTGGTATGGCCATGTGCCCCCAAAATCACTCAATCAACAGGCCATTTACCGCAGGTATCGATCGACTGTCATTTCAGACGGACACCGGCGGCTTTCGCCGAGCCGCTCAAGTGAGTGCCATGGGAGTTCAATATGAGTTGGCTGGTAGAGATCGCTCTTCGGATGCGAGTTGCAGTTCTGGCATTGTCTGTGCTGTTGGTTATCGTCGGAATTCGCCTCGTCCCCGAAATGCCGCTGGATGTGTTTCCGGAGTTTGCTCCGCCGTATGTGGAGGTCCAAACGGAGGCTCCAGGGTTGTCGGCCGAAGAAGTGGAGAATCTGATTTCTTTTCCACTTGAGAATGCGCTCATCGGCACGCCGGGACTGGAAACGATCCGATCCAAGTCGGTGATGGGATTGTCCCAGATTCGGCTGTTGCTGCATCAGACCGCCGATGTGTATCGGGCTCGCCAGCTCGTTCAGGAACGGCTGGCGACCGAAGCGCCGCGCCTGCCGAGCGTGGCCCGACCACCCGTGATTCTGCAGCCTTTGTCGTCTCTGAGCCGCATGATGAAGATCGGGATGTGGTCCGACAAGTTGTCTCAGAGCGACCTTACCGAATTGGCCGTCTGGACAATTCGCCCGCGATTGATGGCCATTCCCGGTGTCGCCAACGTCGCGATCTGGGGACAGCGCGACAAGCAGCTTCAGGTGCTGGTCGATCCCGAGCGGCTGCGAGCCCACCAAATCACACTGGATACAGTTCTGAAATCTGCCGCCGACGCAGTTGTGCTGGACGCCGGCGGATTCGTCGATACGCCGAATCAGCGACTGGCCGTTCGCCAGTTGTCTCCCGTGCTGACTGCAGAGGACCTGGCGAAGACGGTCGTGTCTTTCCGGGATGGTTCTGCCCTGCATCTGGGCGATGTGGCTGACGTTCGTATTGGTTCACCGCCCGCGATTGGAGACGCCATCATCAACGATGGGCCAGGGTTGCTTCTGATTGTCGAAAAGCAGCCAGCCGCAAACATGCTGGAGGTGACACGAAAGGTCGAAAGTGCACTGGATGCTTTGAAGCCGGGTCTGAAGGACGTCGAACTTGATGCCACGATCTTCCGCCCCGCCACGTTTATCGAACGTTCAATCGCGAACCTGACATCCGCCTTGGTTTCCGGTTGCGTTCTGGTGGTCATTGTTCTGATCCTGTTTCTCTACGACTGGCGCACTGCGGTCATCAGTTTGACGGCAATTCCGCTGTCGCTGATGGCAACGGTGGTTGTGCTGTACTGGCTGGGTTTGACAATCAACACGATGATCATCGCCGGGCTGGTCATCGCACTTGGCGAGGTTGTCGATGACGCCATTATTGACGTGGAAAATATTGTCCGCCGCCTGAGACTCAATCGCGCCCTCAAGAAACCTCGATCGGCCTTCCGGGTCGTGCTTGATGCCTCGTTGGAAGTCCGCAGTGCCGTCGTTTACGCCACGATGATCATTATTCTCGTGTTTCTGCCGGTGTTTTTCCTGGAAGGTTTGCCGGGAGCTTTCTTCAGACCGCTGGCCATTGGCTACGTCATGGCAATCCTCGCGTCACTGCTTGTCGCATTGATTGTGACACCCGCGATGTGCCTGCTGATCTTGCCGAGCGAAAAGCTGTCTGCCAAAGAACCGCCACTCAGTCGATGGCTGCGAAGACCTTACCGAGCGGTGTTGCCTTGGTTTATCAATCGTCCGAAGTCAGCCATCAGCTTTCTCACAGTGGCTCTGGGGCTGACGCTGGTTCTGGTGAACAGCCTCGGCCAGGAGTTTCTGCCAAACTTTCAGGAAACGGACTTCCTGATGCATTTCGTGGAAAAACCTGGAACGTCGATTGAGGCCATGGGTCGAGTCACGATTCAGGCGAGTCGCGAACTGCGAGCCATCCCCGGCGTGCTGAACTTTGGAAGTCACATTGGCCGCGCGGAAGTGGCCGACGAAGTTGTCGGGCCGAATTTTACGGAGCTGTGGATCAGTATTGACACTGAGGTTGACTATGCAGAAACACTGAACCGGATTCAGACGGCCGTTGATGGGTATCCGGGGCTCTATCGCGACGTGCAGACGTATCTTCGTGAACGTGTGAAAGAAGTGCTGACCGGAGCCAGTTCAAGTATGGTGGTGAGGATTTACGGTCCGGACCTGGCTGTGCTGCGAGACAAGGCGAAAGAAGTCTCGGCCGTGATGGCGAAAGTCGAAGGGATCAACAATCTCAAGGTCGAAGCAAATGTGCTGGTGCCTCAGATCGAGGTCCGATTGCGTCCGTCAGCCGCCGAGCAATTTGGGTTGACTCCCGGTCAGGTTCGTCGAGCTGTCACGACGGTCCTGCGCGGGACCAAAGTGGGTGAAGTCTACGAAGGCCAGAAGAAACAGGACGTTGTCGTCTGGGGAAACGACAAGTCCAGGACGGATCTCGTATCGCTGGGTGAACTGCGGATCGATACCGCGACGGGCAGTCAGGTGCCCCTGAAGGACATTGCCGATATTGCGATTGTCCCGGCCCCGAACGAGGTTAAACGTGAAGGTGGTTCACGCAGAATCGACGTGACCTGTGATGCAAAAGGCCGCGACCTTGGCTCGGTGGCTCGTGATGTGGAAGCCGCCGTCAGTGCTCTTCCGTTTGATCGTGGCTACCACCCGGAGTTTCTGGGAGAGTATGCGGCTCGCCAGGCCTCACAGCATCGCCTGTTCGCGCTGGGTGGCGTTTCTCTGATTGGAATCCTGCTGATTCTCTACATGGACTTTCAGTCGGCAAGACTGACGATGATGGTTTGTGTCACGATTCCTTTCGCACTCATCGGTGGCGTGGTTGCGGCGTGGATGGCTGGAGGCGTCTTGTCGCTGGGTTCCCTGATTGGCTTCGTGACTGTCCTGGGGATTGCAGCTCGCAACGGCATCATGCTGGTCAGTCACTACCGTCATCTGCAGCAGGTCGAAGGCGAACCCTTCGGGTTGAACCTCGTCGTCCGGGGCGCTGAAGAACGCCTGATCCCGATCCTGATGACCGTGTTGACTACGGCTCTGGCTCTGCTGCCACTGGCTGTCTCCGGGAACAAGCCCGGGCACGAAATCGAATACCCGCTGGCAGTCGTGATTGTGGGTGGATTGGTCACATCAACCATCCTGAACCTGTTCCTCCTGCCGCCGCTGTATCTGCTCTGGGGCCACAACGCTGTTCCGCTTGTGGAGGATAGTGAAACTGTTCCGGCGGCAACACATTGACGTCCTTACCGCGATTACTGCTTGTATGCTCAGGACACGCACTCCTGAGTAATTTGGGGGGAGCCGTTGCGGGGCGACGTCGCGATCACCATCACAACTTCGTCAAAGGGCGTTTGTTGTCATCATAACTGCGCAGTCTGACTGCAGTTCGAACCTGGGTAACGCAGAATGTCAATTGCTTCGGTTGGACGGACCGAAGTGTGCGGGTTAATGCGGATTCGCGCTTCGGTCGTGACCACCGACGCAGCCAACAGGAGTTCCCCAGCCTCTGTTCAATTCCAGTAGCTGATGCGAAGCGAGATTGGACTTCCCTTCGACGCCAGCGATACAGCGGCGGCCTCGATTCGCTGCATCCCCGGATTTGAGTCTATTGTCGCGAGGACGAGGTTGTACTGAGCAGCTACCGAAGCGATGAGTAGATCACGCTCATCAATTCCGAGTTCCTTTCCGGTGTTCCGATCTTTCAGTTGCTCAGGCAGTCGTTCTTTGTGACCGCGATTCCTGGGTGTTGCGTGCAACCGCCAAATCTCAGCGCGAAGTTGAGAGTATGGCTCAACGGTGTTGTCGTCGATTCCAAGATGTAACGGGTATCGATTGAAGAACGCTCTGAGTTGAGCCTGTTGGGCGGGGTCAGGGTTCATTGCTTTTGCCATGCCAAATTCGAT
>JANOUN010000964.1:0-2403 GCA_031416875.1 Planctomycetota bacterium
GTGCCTGCGCGTTGCTTGTCACACCCTACAAGTTGCGCATCGTTAATCACTGGCCGACCGTGATTGTTTTCCGCAGCTGCCCTGGAATCGTCGGTTGCCGGTGATATAATGCAGCTGCATAAACTACCTCGTTGAGTGATCGACTTTGGGCAAGGCCCGTAGACTTGAACCAGGGCCTGCTTCAATGTTTTTTCCCTTGCTGCCTGCTAAACTGTCAACCTCCATTCGGTCTCGAAGAAACGCTCGCCATACCGGGACGTGTATGACATCAAGCTGGATCCGCACGGAACTTCTGGAACAGAAGATCCTGCTCACGGCTGGAGACCTGGATCCATCGTTCGGCGTTGGTGGACAGGTCGAAACTGAGTTTGACAATACGGCCACCTGGGGACGGACTGCCATGGCGTCGGCCCGGCAAGCGGATGGCAAGATCGTAGCTGCCGGGGAAGGAGCAATCGCACGGTATCTTCCTGATGGATCGCTTGATGTGACTTTTGGCGTGGCCGGTCGAGTTGCGTTTCCGTACTACGCTCGCAGCCTTGCGATTCAGACCGACGGGAAGATTGTGGTCGCAGGCGGAACCGACGAGTTATCCAGCCAGGACTTTGCCGTCGCTCGATACTTGAGCAACGGCACACTCGACAACTCGTTTGACGGCGACGGACGTCGCCTGATTGGCATCTCAGGGGTTGCAAGCCGGCCAACCGGCGGCGAAAGCCTGAGTTTGCAGACCGATGGCCGAATGATCTCGATGGCCAATGGCAACGTCTATCGATTCAACACCGATGGTTCACCGGACACCACGTTCGATCTGGACAGCGTAGCCTCATTCGGAGGCGGAGCGAAAACATCATTCATCCAGCCAGACGGGAAAATTGTCGGCGGCGGAACGAAGAACGGTTATTTTGGATTGGTTCGATTCAATTCTGATGGCTCGCCGGACACAGGTTTTTCGGCTGACGGCATCGTCACCACGGTCTTTGGCAGCACATACGACGAAGCTGGCGGATCAGCGCTTCAGTCCGACGGCAGGATTGTTGTCGTCGGCACAAGTGCCCTGGGATTTGGTATTTCCAGATACCGTGCCAACGGCAGTCTCGACACAGACTTCTCGCAGGACGGGAAGGAGGTCATGGACTTTGGACCTGTCGCCACAGACGCCAAAGCGTACGATGTGGCTATTCAGCCTGATGGAAAAATCGTGGTTGCGGGAACCGTGCGGACCGTGATTCACCAAACGGGATTCACCAACTTCGCCGTGGTCCGACTGAATCCCGATGGATCTCCGGATCTTTCGTTCTCCGGCGACGGCACGGTGACCACATTGATCGGCGGGTCTGGCATTGCCCGCACAATCGCCATTCAGTCCGACGGGCGCATTGTCGTTGCGGGAGATGGTCAAGGCGGGTTCTTCGCGGTCGTGCGATACAACACCGATGGTTCGCTGGACACAACTTTCAGTGGCGATGGAATTGCCACCACGATTTCTCAGAACAGTTCCTCTTCGTCGATCTCTGACATCGCGCTTCTGCCGGACGGAAAGATCCTGGCTGTTGGAAATTTCTATCACGCAGTGACGGGTCTGTATGATTCTGCCCTGATGATGGTGAGATACAACGCCAACGGCTCCCTCGACACAACCTTCGGCACCAATGGACGCGTGGTTGATTGGGGTAGTGTTCAGCGAACTGGCAACGATGTCGAACTGCTGGCCGACGGCAGCTTTCTGGTCGCGGGAGACGCAACTCTCCGCCGGAATGGTTCATTCTACAGCAAAATGGCGGTCACGCGCTATAACAGCAATGGGTCGGTCTACGGTCCTTTCGGTACCGTGGTTCAGTCGTTTTCCGTGCGATCGAGTTCCAACCAGTTTACTCCTTTTGAAGCAACTTCATCTGCAACGTCTCTGCTGGTGCAGCCCAACGGAAAGGTTGTTCTCGGAGGCACTTCTCTCAGCAACGTCGCACTCATCCGTCTGAACAGCGACGGAACGCTGGATACAAGTTTTGACGGGGACGGCAAACTGCTGACGCCGTTCGGCACTGACCAATCCGGCGTTGCAGACCTGCTGCAGCAGCCCAACGGACGACTGATTGCCGTTGGATCGCGACGAACGCCGTATCGCGGATCCTATGACAGCGACTTTGTGCTCGCCCGCTATCTGAACCGCGCGGAACCCGAGGCATCGATGCTGGTGACGATCAACGCAAATGGCTACGTTGAAGTTTCTGATCTCTGGTCACGTGATGACTTCATGGACATCCGCAGGGTCGGCGAAACGCTGATCATCACTGACACAACCACAGACAGCCACGCAAAGTTCCGAGTCACCGGTGCTCCCGGAGTGCTCGGCGATGGCACCAAACAGATCACGATTCCGCTGTCGCTGGTCCAGTTGACCGG
>JANOUN010000965.1:0-9403 GCA_031416875.1 Planctomycetota bacterium
TTCGAGTTCCTTGTTCTGTTCTTTGAGTTGCTCTATGACTTTGGTCAGCTCAACAATGACGTTCGCTTGCTCAGAGATCTTCAAATCCCGTGCATCGGTTTCTGTTGTTGCGGCGGCTGACATGACGAACGGGTAACAAATCTATCCATTCTCTGAAACCCCAATCAAAAATGGGGAGCTACCGTAAATGCTCTCTGGACGTTCCGCATGTCGCACCTCACTTATCCAGATAATACCGTTCGTTTCGACCGCATTCGAGGCCAATAGGGGCAACGATCGGGGTTTCACTGGCCGCAGCCGCCATGTCACGAATACGCGAATTCGGTGTGTAACTCAGCGTGACAAGACTCGCTCCCTTGCGAATCTGTTGGCACGTGTTACGATTCATTGATGTAACTATGGTTACAAATCTGTTGGAAAGGCAAATGGCAAGTGTCAACGGTGAATGAGCAAATCGAGATCGTGAAGCCCGGCTATCGGCTTGGGCAAATGGTCGGCTACGCCCTGAAACTTGGCACCATCGGCTTCGGTGGGCCGGTGGCTCTGATTGGCTACATGCACCGGGATCTGGTGGAGCGCCGGAAATGGATTTCGGAAGCTGAGTACAAGGAAGGGCTAACTCTGGCGCAGCTGATGCCCGGTCCGCTCGCCGCACAACTGGCAATTTACCTTGGGTATGTTCACTACGGTGTGCTGGGAGCGACGCTGGTGGGCGTCACATTTGTGCTGCCATCGTTCCTGATGGTGCTCGCGCTGGGTTGGGCCTACGTCGAGTACGGCGGTATCACCGGGATACAGGCCGTGTTTTACGGCGTCGGTGCCAGCGTGATTGGCATCATCACGATCAGCGCGTACAAGCTGACGCAGAAGACGATTGGCAAGAACTGGCTCATGTGGGTGATCTATCTCGCGAGCGCCGCGACGACCATTATTACGGAGTCGGAAAGCGTTCTGCTCTTTCTCGGGGCAGGGCTGATTGTCTGGGCTGTTCGCGCGCCACCCTGGCGCAAGGCTCCTACGGCTGTTGTCAGCAGTTCCGTGCTGCCGCTGGCGATGTTGCCTGCCGTCAAAGCATCTATGACTGAACTGCTGATGCAAATCGCCATCTTCTTCACGAAAGCGGGTGCCTTCGTATTCGGCAGCGGATTGGCGATCGTGCCGTTCCTGTATGGCGGTGTGGTCAAGGAATACGGCTGGCTGAATGACCAGGAGTTCCTCGATGCTGTTGCAGTGGCAATGATTACGCCGGGACCGGTTGTCATTACTGTCGGATTCATTGGTTACATCGTGACGGGTCGCGGCACGGACTTCATGAGTGGCTTCGCTGGGGCTTCCGTGGCGGCCCTTGCCACATTTCTTCCGTGTTACCTGTTCACGATCATTCCAGCCCCTTACTTTAAGAAGCACGGCAAACGCCCGGGGATCATCGCCTTTGTCGATGGCGTGACGGCAGCTGCGGTAGGAGCCATTGCCGGGGCCTGTGTCGTGTTAGGCCGACGGACGATCTTCGAGAACGGCTGGACTCCCGAAATCCCAAAGGTCGTGTTGTTGCTCATTACCATTGGTCTACTGCTCAAATTCAAAAAACTGCCAGAGCCGGTCATCATCCTGGGTGCTGCCGTGATCGGCCTGCTCATCTTTCCGTTCGTACGTGCATGAATCGGGAGATCGAACGGTGAAAAAATGGTTGCTGCTGGTCTACAAAATTCCGCGGGAGCCCACGGCTGGCCGCGTGTTTATCTGGCGGAAGCTGAAACAACTCGGAGCGATTGCGTTACAGGACGCCATTTGGGTTCTGCCACAAACATCACGGACGCAGGAACAGTTTCAATGGCTGGCGGCCGAAATCACAGAATTGAAGGGTGAGTCCATGTTGTGGGAGGCAGCGCAAATCTACGCCACGGACTCTGAGTCACTGCGCCAACAATTCATGGAGCCCGTGGAAGCCGAGTACCGCGCGATTCTGGCCGCACTCAGGAAGAAGGACCGCGACTTCGCCGCACTATCGAAACAATTTCAGGAAGCACATTCCCGAGATTACTTCGCATCAGAACTCGGTCGGCAGACACGAGAGAAGCTGCTGAAGGCTGGAGGAGGACACATATCATGAAATGGGTGACTTGGGAGAATATCGGAATTGACCGGATTGGCTGTGCCTGGCTGATTCTTCGCGAGATCGATCCCCAGGCACAGTTCCTGTTCGTGACTCGCGGAGGTTCGCTGCCACACGATGCAGAGCCATTCGACGTTCCTGCTGTGCGATTTTCGCACCACGACGGACACTGTTCGTTTCACGCAATCGTCGCGCACCATAACCTGACCGATCCCATCCTGCACCGGATCGCCAGAATCATCGACGAGGCAGATACTATGCAGGCCGTTACCGTCGAGCCAGCCGCCGCAGGACTGGACCTGATTTGCGAAGGGCTGCGGCTCATCAGTCCCAACGACCAATCTGCTCTGGAACGCGGCAGGGTTGTGTATGACGCACTGTATGCACGTCTCTCTCAGGAAGCGGAGAATCTCCAATGAAGTGGATCACTCGCGAACGTCCAAAGATCGATCGAGTCGCCTGTCCGTGGCTGATCGCCCGATTTGTCGATGACGCACCGGAATTCATGTTTGTTCCGGCTGAACAGGTTCAGTCGCAGGCCGCAGCGCTCGATGCAATCCCTTATGACGTGCCCGGCGTAGAGTTGACGCACGACGGGCCGCTCTGCAGTTTCGATGCAATTCTCAAGAAGCACGGACTGAACGATCCCTGCCTCCTCGAACTTGCTGTGATTGTGCGCGGGGCAGACACAGCTCGGCTCGACCTCGCTCCGCAGTGTGCCGGGCTGCTCGCGATTTCGCTCGGGCTGTCGCACAACTTCAGCGACGATCATGAACAATTAACTCACGGCTTCGTGGTATACGACGCTCTGTATTCCTGGCTCAAGAGTGTCCGCAATGAACAGCACGATTGGAATCCACAACGTCACAGCCCGTAGTTGAGTGTTGACGATTCACCTGAATCGAGATTGCTCATGTTACTGCAACGATGAACTCTTATTCCCTTTTTCAACAACTCCAGGAGCTAACTATGAACGCCTTTAATCGACGCAATTTTGTTTTCGCTTCGTCCGGTGCAGTGGCCGGTACGCTTGCCGTGCCCGGCCTGCTCGAAGCCGCCGCGTCCGGTCCGATTGACTTCTCACAAAGCGGACTCGTGACGGGTACGCCGAAGCCTCTCAAGCACAAGGAGATCCCCGGCTTCCTCAGCGCCGCACAGATCGCACCGCATCACACAGCGCATTACGGCTGGGCGATGCTGGTGAAACATCCGGTGAACGGCAAACTGTACAACGTGGTGAGCGATGAGCACGCGATGGGTGTCCTCTGGATGGCAATGCCGATCATCGTGATTGACACGTACGAGCATGCCTTCTACATCGACTACCAGAATCGCAAGGCCGATTACGTCGAGAAATTTATGGCTTACATTGACTGGATTGAGGCCAATTCACGATTCGAGGCAAGCAGCAGATGACTACGTTGGTAGGTTGAGATTTGCTTGCGTTTCCTCGCGAGCACATTGTCAACAGTGTCATATTGATGCGTGGCGATACAGGTCGATCAAAATCTCGATTGCAAAATGCAATAGATCAGGAACGGAAGCGAGTGGAACGAAGGAGTCGATGGGACTCCAGGTCTCCGCAACAGTTTGCGATGAGTTTGGAGTGCGGTGGCTCGACACCGCTTTCCACCGCGGCGGAGCCGCTTTCTTTGGAATCAAAACCCGGGAAGAAACCTCGGTGGCGCACTGACGCGGAAAGGGCGAAAGAAAGCGGCTCGGCCGCAAGCCAAAGCTCCGTCAAGCCGGAGCACTCCCAAAGGTGAGCAGGCGAAAGAGTTTAATCGTGACGCACGAACGAGTTTCCGGGCAGGCGGCGGATGAGGCGTCGCATTTCGAGCATGGTCAGTGTCGCGAGGACGCGGGAGGATACCAGGTTGCAGGCACGCAGGATCTCGTCGATTCCTGTTGGCTGCGAACTGATATGATTCAGGACTTCGGTTTCCTGCACGGTCAGGACCAGTTCCCGCGGGGAATGAATGGTGACGCTGGCAGACTGTGTGGATGGCACGGGCAGCGGTCCAAGTTCGCTCAGGACATCATCGACATTCCTCACCAGTGTCACGCCATCGCGAATCAGCTCATGACACCCTTCACTTGCCAGACTGTCCACTGGCCCCGGCAGCGCGAACACTTCTCGCCCCTGTTCCAGTGCATGGCGTGCTGTGTACAAGGCACCGGAACTTCGTGTGGCTTCGATCACGATCACACCGAGACAAATTCCACTGATGATGCGATTGCGTTGCGGGAACAGTCCGGGCAACGGACGCTGATCAAGCGGCATTTCGCTCAGCAAGGCACCCTGCTGAGAAATCTCTTCGGCAAGGTCTTTGTGTTCGGGGGGATAGATTGTCTTCACACCGCTGGCCATAATCGCCAGCGTGCGGCCTCCGGATTTCAACGCACCCCGATGCGCAGCCGCATCGATGCCGCGTGCCAGACCGCTGACGATTGTAAATCCGGCTCGGGACAGCGCCGCAGCCATACGTTCGGCCTGCCTGCGACCGTAAACCGTGCAGCGCCGCGAACCAACGATGCCGATGGCCAGTTCATCCTGAGGCAGCAGCACTCCTTTGCGATACAGTACGGTCGGTGAATCACAGATTTCGCGCAGCCGCTGTGGATAATCGCGATGCCTCTGATCCAGGACATCGATCTGCAACGCGTGGCATTCGATCATTAACAGGCGGGCCTCGTCGAGCAAGCCGTTGTTGACGATGGCGTTTGCCGTTTTGGGGCCGATCCCGTTGATCGTCAGCAACACCTCTGCGGGCTGAGACAGAACTTCGCAGGCCGTGCCGAACTGTTGCAGCAGCGCGGACTGAAGTTTCGGGCCGATTCCGGCTGCCAGCGACAACGCGACCAGGGCCACAAGTTCGTCAGCAAATTCCGGATCTGGAGGCAAGTTAGGCATTATGACTACTCAGACAATTCCGGGTCACTGTTCGTTTTTATGACGAGCCCATGCGACTTTGCCATGCTGAAGTAACCAGACGAGTTTCGGAACATGCGCTCTGGTCTGCTTTACGTCATGCCAAGTATCGGCGGAGGATTCGAAAACCGCAACCGTGGCCGTGGGAACCGACACACTTTGGTCGGCCCAGTCGCAAATCAATCCGGCAATACCCGGATTGTGGCCAACCACCAAAACCGACGACTCCTCTTCAAGCGGACAGTGGCAGAGGGCCTTTTCAAACTTCTTTGCCGGTGCCAGATACAGTTCATCCAGATCCGTCCGGGCGGCTGTGAGCTGCATTGCTTCGGCGACCAGATCCGCAGTTTGTCGCGTTCTCTCAGCGGCGGACGAGATAATGCGATCGATGTGAATTCCGTGGCTGAGTAACGTCGCTCCCGTTTCACATGCGGACTGGATTCCTTCTTCGGTCAGGCAACGATCGAAATCTGATTCGTGCTGTTGCTCGGCCGCAGCTTTCGCATGTCGCATAAGCAGAATTGTCTTAATGGCATTACTCCCATTCGATCGTCGCGGGCGGTTTTGAACTGACGTCATAAACCACTCGATTGATACCTCGGACAGAATTGATGATCCGTGTGGAGATCTTTGCAAGGATCTCACAGGGAAACTGATACCAGTCTGCCGTCATGAAATCTTCCGACTGAATGGCTCGAATTGCCGCCACGTTTTCGTACGTGCGATCATCACCCATCACGCCGACCGAACTGACGGGAAGCAACACCACAAACGCCTGCTGGATATCGCGATAGATTCCGGCGAGATGCAGTTCTTCGATCAGAATTGCGTCGGCTTCACGGATCACGCGCAAACGCTCTTCAGTCACTTCGCCCAGACAACGGACGGCCAGACCAGGACCGGGGAACGGATGTCTCCAGACCATGACCTCCGGCAGTCCGAGTTCAAGTCCCATGCGACGGACTTCATCCTTGAAAAGGTCTCGCAGTGGTTCGATCAGCTCAAAACCCAGCTCTGCCGGCAGGCCACCGACGTTGTGATGTGACTTGATGGTTGCGGCCGGGCCGTCCGGATTCGCTCCGGACTCAATCACGTCCGGATACAATGTGCCCTGCGCCAGATACTTCGCGTTCGGAATCGATTTTGCTTCGTCCCGAAACACATCGATAAAGACTTTCCCGATGATCTTGCGCTTCTGCTGCGGCTCTGAGACACCGGCGAGTTCACCAAGGAATCTCTGACGGGCATCGACCACATGCAGATCCGTTTTGAAGTGCTTCGAAAATTGTTCTTCGACCTGTTGCCGCTCATCCTTTCGCAGCATTCCGTTGTCCACGAAAATGCAGGACAGCTGCTTGCCGATCGCTTTAAAAATCAACGCAGCCACGACGGACGAATCCACGCCACCGGATAATCCGCAGATGACCTGATCGGTGCCCACAATTCTGCGAATTCGTTCCATTTGCTCGTCGATGAGCGAACTGATCCGCCACATGCCATCGCAGCCACAGATCTTTAACACAAAGTTCGCCAGTAGATGACCGCCGAACTGCGTGTGCGTCACTTCAGGATGAAACTGCAGTCCGTAGATGACGCGGGTTTTGTGACGAACCGCAGCGTTGGGGCATGTGGCCGTGGACGCAAGTGTTTCAAAGTCGCTAGCCAGCGTTTCGACCTGATCCCCGTGACTCATCCACGCGTTGAACGTCTTTGGGATTCCGTCAAACAGGGCATTTGTGGCAGCTTTGTTTCCCGTCTGAGTCACCGGTGCACGGCCAAACTCTCGAGCATGGACGGGCAGAATGTTTCCGCCGAGTGTGTGGCAGGTGATCTGCATCCCATAACAGATCCCGAGGATCGGGATTTTCAAATCAAAGATAGCAGGATCAATCGTCGGTGCGCCGGGGCCGTAGACACTGGCCGGACCGCCGGACAGGATGATTCCTTTGGGATTGAGTGTTCTGATGTGATCGGCGGACAAATCATGCCGCACGACCTGACAGAACACATTCTGATCACGCACGCGGCGCGCGATGAGCTGGGCCGTCTGCGAGCCGAAGTCCATGACCAAAATTCGTTCCTGCTGAGCGGCAGTGGCAGAACTTGAATTGACTTGAGTGGCAGCAGACGCTGACCGTGCAGAACCGGAACCTGGCATGAGGGATCGTCAGTCTGATCAAGAACGGCACCGTGGCCTGTCGCCGCCGAAAACATGGCCGCGATGACTGGTCACTGAATGTGCCTTGTGACATGGCCTCAAACTATCGCCCTGAAGCGGTGAGTTTGAGAAAAACGTGACAGCTTAGCAACCAGGTTCAGGCGTTCAATCCGGTGCCTGTCAGGCTGTTCAATTCCGCGCATCTTTGGTGAGCAAACCCGTGTTTTCTCTGAATTTCGCCTGCTCAGTCCTGAGACAGCCATTCCGAAGGTGAAAATCCGCACGGCCGCTTGACGTAGGATTGGCTGAAGTCATCATCCGGTCTGGTGCTAGGTCATGGCTTAAATTTGGGGTTGATGCGATCAGCCGGAACGCGCTAGCGTCCGGTTCAGAACCGTGGGCTAGCGCCCAGCGGCTAATCCTCGTGAACCCCAATTTCAAACCCGATTTGTGATTGAAAGCCGGAAACCTGCACCAGGTTGGCCCGGACAATTGCCGCAGAAATACCTCCATTCGGAAATCCAATGAACTCTGAAAGAGCAGGATCAGGCTGGCGAATTGCTCCGGCAGACATCGAACGAATGATTCCGTTTGAATTATTGCTGGATCGGATCGCTGAAGAACGAAGTTCGGACTGGATTTCAGTCCGTCGCTACCTGCACACTCATCCGGAGCCCAGCGGCGAAGAAATCAGGACCACGCAATTCATTGCCGAACGACTCGTCTCGCTGAATATCGTACCGAACATCCCTGAACGCGGAGTAGGAGTCATTGCGGATCTGAAAATCGGATCACCGACTGCGGACGCTCCGATCGTGGCGATCCGTGCCGACATTGATGCATTGAGAATGCACGATCGCAAGTCCATTGAATATGCTTCCGGTTGTCCCGGAGTTGCCCACGCCTGCGGCCACGATGCGCACACCACCGTGGTGCTGGCAACTGCGGAGCTGCTGACCACTCTGGCGAGACGACTGCCAGAATCGGATATTCCGTCTGCCCATCTGCGTTTCATTTTTCAGGCCGCAGAAGAGACGGCTCAGGGAGCGAACTGGATGGTCGAAGACGGCGCGCTGCACGGCGTGTCGGCAATTCTGGGACTGCATGTGGATCCGACGATCCCGGCAGGCAAAGTCGGGATTCGATACGGCGTGCTGACGGCACAGGTCGATGAAGTGATCATTGAAGTGCGAGGAAAAGGTGGACATGCCGCGAGACCGCAGCATACGACTGATCCGATCGGAACAGCCGTGATGCTGGTGTCTGCATTGTATCAGTCCGTGCCGCGACGAGCCGACTCATTGACGCCGATGGTGTTTTCGGTCGGTTCCATTCATGGCGGCACGGCGTCGAATGTAATTCCGGATCTGGTGGAAATCGCCGGCACACTCCGGTCCACGGATCGCAGAACGCGAGACAACGTGCTGAGCAGTATTCGGCAGATCTGTACGGGAATTGCCGCCGCGACCGGAAACACGATTGATGTGACCTATCGCAGTCCACTGGGGTCTGTGATCAACGATGTGACAGTGATGTCAGCGATCGAAGCAGCGACGATTCAGGTACTCGGCGGTGAGAACATTGTGCTCATCGATCGTCCGAGCATGGGTGGGGAGGACTTTGCAGTTTACACCGATCACATTCGCGGAGCACAGTTTCGACTGGGCTGTGCCGGTCCGGAGGGTGACTGGCCACTGCTGCATTCGCCGATCTTTGATGTCGATGAGTCTTCAATTCCGCTGGGAGCCAGAATCCTGGCACGCTCGGCCATGTTGCTGGCGATGATTGGACCGGAGTCATCGTCATGCCGATAATGCGATTCACACCGAATACCAGCCCCACGATCGGCGTTGAGATCGAACTTCAATTGATCGATGCCAAAGAACTGGCGCTGACAAGTGCGATCGATCAGGTTCTGGCGGCACTGCCGGAGCATCTGCGCGATTCCGTGAAGCCGGAACTCATGCAGTGCTATGTCGAGATCAACACCCGGATCTGCCGCAATGTGCGCGAAGTGGGCGAGGATCTGCGGGAGAAGCTGACTCAGCTGGAATCCATTATCCATCCGATGGGCGTCCGGCTGCTGTGGTCCGGAACGCATCCGTTTTCTTCCTGGCGGCATCAGAAAATCACCAACCACGAACGCTACGCGCGACTCGTGATGTTAATGGAAGATGTGGTCAGGCGTCTGGTCACGTTT
>JANOUN010000966.1:0-5519 GCA_031416875.1 Planctomycetota bacterium
ATGCCCACAGATCCACAGACTCAAACTCCGCTGCACGCCAAACTTTGTTCGGCAGACGATGCGGTTATGCACATTCGGAATGGAATGACAGTCGCCTGTGGAGGCTTTGTCGGAGCCGGACATCCGGAATCGCTGACGGCCGCCCTGGAACGACGATTTCTTTCGCATCAAGGGCCGCATGACTTGACGCTGGTTTACGCTGCCGGTCAGGGTGATGGAAAGACGCGTGGTCTGAATCATCTGGCTCATGCCGGATTATTGCGACGCGTCATTGGTGGGCACTGGGGCCTGTGTCCGCAATTGGGGCAGCTGGCTTTGGCCGGTGAAATCGAAGCCTACAATTTTCCGCAGGGCGTCATCTGTCATCTGTTTCGCGACATTGCTGCCGGTCGACCCGGATGCGTGACTCATGTGGGGCTCGGCACATTCATCGATCCGGCCCACGGCGGTGGCAGGCTGAATGCGAAGACGACTGAAGAATTGGTCGAACGAGTGACGCTGCGGGGAAAATCCTGGCTGCTGTATCAGGCGTTCCCGATTCATGTGGGATTGATTCGCGCGACGGCGGCGGATCAGTTTGGCAATCTCGTCATGGACGAGGAAGCCGTCATTGGCGACGTTTTGCCGATCGCTCAGGCCGCTCACAATCACGGTGGGATCGTGATCGCGCAGGTGAAGCGAATTCTGGCGACTCCGGCACCGCCGCAACAAGTGCGCGTCCCCGGCCGACTGGTAACTCACATCGTCGTGGCCGAAGAACACGAACACTGGCAGACGTTTGCGGAACCGTATGATCCCGCGTTTTGTTCGGCGGCGGTCCATGGGCTGCCGCCGCAGCCTGACTCCATCCCATCGACGATTGGCAACACTCCAACTCGAATTGATGCACGGCGAATCATTGCGATGCGGGCGTGCGACGAACTGCGGCCGGGAGCGATCGCAAATCTGGGGATTGGGCTGCCGGAGGGAATCGCGATGGTCGCTGCTGAACGGGGACTGTTGTCTGAAGTGACGCTGACCCTCGAAAGCGGCCCGATCGGTGGGATCCCGGCGGGTGGGCTGAGCTTCGGAGCGTCCAGTTTCCCCGAAGCCATTATCGATCAGCCGTCCCAGTTCGACTTTTATGATGGCGGAGGCCTGGATTTCGCAGCGCTCGGTGCGGCACAGGTGGATCAACACGGCAACGTCAACGTGTCGCGGTTCGGGACGCGTTTTGCCGGCGTCGGAGGGTTCGTCAATATTTCTCAAAACGCGCGGCGGCTGGTGTTTTGCGGAACTCTGACAACCGACGGGCTTGAAGTCGCATATGAAGATGGCAAACTGCGAATCTTACACGAAGGGCGCATTGCCAAATTTGTGCGGCAGGTGGAACAGATCTCTTTCAGTGGTCCGCTGGCCCGTGATGCCGGGCAGGACATCCTTTTCGTCACCGAACGCGCCGTGTTTCGCCTGCAGCCTGAGGGACTCGAACTGCTTGAAGTCGCTCCCGGCATTGATGTGCAGCGAGATGTCGTTGACCGGATGGAATTCACTCCGATCATTCGCGCTGTCAGCCAGATGACGATTCGCATCGAACCAGTGAAGTGAATGGAGACCATGGTATGAAACGCGTTGTGATCGTCTCGGCAAAGCGGACTCCGTTCGGTCGATTTCGCGGAGCCCTGGCGGAATTTTCACCCGTAGAACTGGCAGTAATCGCCGGCAATGCGGCGTTGGCTGGCATTGATCGCACTCTGGTCGATCAGGTGATTCTCGGAAACGTGCTGGCCGCCGGTCATGGCATGAACGTGGCTCGCCAGGTTGCGATCAAGTTGGGTCTGCCGGTCGAGACATCCGCATCAACCGTGAATATGATGTGCGGTTCCGGGATGCAGTCAGCTTTGATGGCCGTCAGTGCGATTCGTGCGGGTGAGGCGAAAGCCGTGCTTGCAGGCGGAACGGAATCGATGTCGCAGTCATCATTGCTGATGGCACGACCGGCAAAAGGGCAGCTGCCGGATTCTGCGGGGGCTGTTGATTCCCTGCTGCGTGACGGGCTTATCGATAGTTTCAGCAATCGCCACATGGGTGAGCAGGCGGAAGAGCTGGCAACAGGTTTCGAACTCTCGCGGGAAACACAGGATGCGTTTGCAGCACGCAGTCAGCATTTGTTCGGAGCGGCTCTGGCACGAGGGGATTTTGCGGACGAACTGGTTACCGCCGGAAAGCTGACTGCTGATCAGCATCCTCGGCCGGATGTCACAATGGCAGAATTGGCGCTGTTGCAGCCCGTATTTCAGAAACCCGAGACCACGGGCACGGTGACAGCGGGAAATGCGTCCGGAATCAACGACGGTGCGGCCGTCCTGTTACTGGCCGAACAGGAATTTGCGGAATCCAACGGCTGGCCGATTCTGGCGGAATGGATCGACGGAGTCGTCGTCGGCTGCGACCCGGCGCGGATGGGACTCGGACCGGTTCATGCAATCACAACTCTGATGCAACGAGCAAAGCGCGACTGGGCCGGCATTGACACATTGGAAATCAACGAAGCCTTTGCGGCTCAGGCATTGGCCTGCCTGAAGGCGTTAAGACTTTCGCTTGATGTGTCTGCCGAGGACACGGCAGTCCGGACGGTTGATGGTCATCTGATCGCCTTCAATCGAGAAGGCGGTGCCATTGCGATCGGTCATCCGTTGGCTGCCAGCGGAGCAAGATTGCTGACACATCTGGCATGGAATATCGCCCGCGGCAAGTCACACTCCGCCATCGGTGCTCTCTGCATCGGCGGAGGTATGGGCATCGCGGCGTTGCTGACTGCTCCACAGGTCAAAACGAACCAAACAGCGTCCCCAGTCCAATGACGGTGATCGTCGCGACCAGTGGACATACAATCGAAACCACTGCCACATCTTTGTAACCCTGACGATGTGTGACGCCGCAGATTAACAACAGCGTGATGACAGCGCCGTTATGAGGCAGACTGTCCAGACCTCCGCAAGACATCGAGGCCACGCGATGCAGAAGTTCCGGATTGATGCCCGCTTCGATGCCGCGCTGGTAGTACGTGTCACCGAGAGCCTTCAACGCGATGCTGAGACCACCGGACGCCGAACCGGTCATCGCTGCCAGTGCGTTCACGGCAATCGATTCGGAAATCAGTGGATTCCCTGGCGCGATGCCGGTGACGAATTTCTGCACGATCACGAACCCCGCCAGGTTCTTGATGGTATTCCCGTAGCCGTATTCAGACGCCGTGTTAAAGATCGGCAGCAATGAAGATCTGGCCCCGGTGGCGAGTGAGATTTTCAGCTTCTCGATGGATCGAAAATGCAATCCGACTGTGATCAGCAGGGCCACGACCATCGAAAGGATGGTCGACCAGGTTCCCTGAACTTTATTGAGATCCGTCCTGCCAAACTGTTCTTCAGCAAGGTAACTGGCGTCCCAGTTCGGGATCACAAACTGCGAGAACACAAAATTCAGCACTACCACACACATGATTGGTGCAAAAGCACTCCAGACCGCAGGCAGTTTCCGAGCATCAGCATTCGTGGCGGCATCTGCCGCCACGTCATCAGACGGAAGTATCACACCAAAGCCTTCGCCACTTCGACGTGCGCGGATGGCCTGAGAATTCAGCCACATCATGCCCAGGCCGAACATGATCAGACTGCCGATGCAGCCAAGACCGGGGGCCGCGAATGAGTTTGTCCGAAAGAACGGCATGGGAATCTGATTCTGAATCTGCACAGTTCCCGGCATGGCCGTCATCGTGAATGTGAACGAACCGAGCGCAATGGCCGCCGGAATCAGTCGGCGCGGGATATCGGCTTGTCGAAAAAGCGATCTCGACAGCGGAAAGACGGCAAAGACAACCACAAACAACGACACGCCGCCGTAAGTCAAAATCCCGCAACTGAGCACGATGGCCAGAATTGTGCGGTTGACGCCGACGGCACGCACGACAACCTCCGCGATTCTGGCCGCCGCGCCGGAGTCTTCCATGAGCTTGCCAAAGATGGCCCCCAGCAGAAACAACGGAAAAAAGTCTCTGACAAACTGCCCGACACTGCCCATAAAGATCTGGGTGTATGTCGCCAGCACCGGCAGATTTCCATCGAAGACGACCGCCAACAACGCACACAGCGGAGCGAGGACCAGCACACTGACATCCCGATACGCCAGGTACATCAGCAGTATCAGCGACAACACGATCCCCACGATGCCGATCATTCAATCAGGTCCTGATTTTCAGTCACATGCCCGGTTTTCTGTCAGCATTGTCGCCGTTTTACGGGAAATCCAGCGAACAGACCGGAGAGTGTAACCTCGATCGCACGTTCCTGAAGGCAGGTAGCAGGATTTCGCCGTCAAGCATGCAAATATTCGGCAGAGAACTACACTGTCTCTTTCACGCTTCGATGGTCATGTAACAGGACAGATTGACGATGGTGCGACCTGGATCATTTGGCTGGATCACCTGCCTTGGCTGCGTGGTGTCACTCCTCACCACAACTTCACGCGCACAGGCACCGGCGACGATCTGGGATCGGGAGATTCTGCCCCAGCCTTTTGACAAGCAGCCGTTTAGACAGATTGCTATTCCGGACTGGCGACGCATTGCGACGAACACGACGGAGATTCCTCAAACGGATATGGTGAAGTTTCCGCACGGCGGAATGCTGTGCCTGCTCGGACCATATGGCGATTTCTTCATCGACGTGCTGGCGGAAATCCTGACAGAATTTCCGGACGTCAATGCCTTCAGCTTCGACGGTTTGCATTACGGCGGCGTCTGCTACTGCGAGCACTGTCGGAAGAATTATCGAGCCGACACAAGTTCTGAAATCCCCAACGCCGACCTCAACGACGTCGAATTTCGGAAATATCCGCACTGGGCGGACCGCAGGATGGAAGACCTCGTGAGACGAATGCAAACGCGGCTCAAAGGCATCAAGCCTGACGTTGCACTTGTCACATGGACCACCAACGCCGGACGGTACGGTCACTTTCTGAGCATTCCCCGCAATATGCCGGCTCGCATGAACCTGCTGTTCGACGCGCCGGATCAGGAGTTCTGGATGGATGAATCCAATCGTGGCACCACAATCGTGCCGGCCTTTGCCAATGCTTATATCTGGGCATGCACGAATCATCGGGTGGCATTCAGCGAGCCGTATATTCTGAGCCACGGGAATCCGTACGGCAACGACAGCTTCCCGCCCTCAGAAATCCAGCGCCGCATGCTACTGGCTGCAACGTATGGCGCGACTCCCAGCATCGCCGTCATTCAGGTCCAAAATCTGCAGCAGGGTTTGTACGACTGCATGGACGAACTTCAGCGCCGCAAGGAATGGCTGATTCGCAAACAGCCCGAACCGTGGGCCGCGCTGGTGATGAGCGATAACACTCGCAACTTCTACGGAAGAACGGCAGGTCAGGTTGAGGAACGCTATCTGGCAAATGTCTTCGGAACATTCCGAGCCGTCGTCGAAGAGCATCTGCCCACGACGGTGATCACCGACTGGAATCTGACG
>JANOUN010000967.1:0-2442 GCA_031416875.1 Planctomycetota bacterium
CGCCAGGCACCCGCACTTGCCGACGGTCATCTGTTTGTGCGCGATGACAAGGAAGTCGTGTGCATTGATGTGAAGGCACCGTAAGGTAGTTCTCCTGGCACACACATGGAAGGTGTCCGAAAAATGTAGCCGTCTCGCTCCGTCGAGACGAGCCTTGACCAAGGCCCGTCAGCAGAAAACTCGCGGGCCATACCGAGCGATGTAAGGGAATCCGCCTGCCATTGGTTGGCAATATTCATTCCAAAAAGCTCATCACGGCGGAGCGTGATGGCTACTTGTTTGTTCTGTTTTGTCTTCGCCTTGCAGTACATTTCTCCGAACTCACCACTCGGCAGTGTGGCGACTGCCAGCGTCGCCTGCCACGTTTCCGCTTCTTTGCCAAAAGCAAAGTCTGGCATACGCAGGAACGCAGGAGACAAACCCGATTGTTGCAATAGCGGCCAGCAGATACATCACTGAGAGCGACGCGATGCTGCTCTGTACTGAGGAAATCACAAAGAATGTCATCGGCAGTATTTGAAGTATTTCGATTGGTTTCCGCCAAGCAACGAAACCGTTGACCACCAGCACATGCGCCGTAAAAGCGATGACAATGTACTGATACGCCATGGTGGACAAGTGGCTCAGGTATGGAGATATTGTTCCAAGTTCCTGATGATAGACGCCGATCGCGAGTGGCACAGACGTCGCCAGGAGAGCAAGGTACCGAAACCTGAGGTTTTTCCGCGACGTCGTCCAAAAAAACGATCCGACGACAGGTATGTAGCACAGCAATTGAGCGCCGATGCAGCTGAAGGCGATAATCACCAGGTACAATGTGCGTTCGCGGAGCAGTTCACACCTGGCGGACACTTCCGTGAATTCTTCACGACTTATGCGTCCCACGAGTTCGATCGCCATATTTGCAGCGAATTCGTATTGCCTGAAAATGGCAATCCCTATGGGCCGCAACCAGATACTGGCGAGTTCTGTTGTCAACAGGAACAAGACCGTCAGGCACTGAAACTTAATGCCTGTCCCACGATCAGGTGGAGGTGGTTCTGCGTTCTTGAGATCAAACCCGTAGGGCGATGGCTGTTCAATTGGCATTGGCAGAAGCTCGCAATGATTACTTCATTCCCAGTGTCCTGACCAGAAACGCCCACTGATCAGACGCCTCTTCGATGATCTTGGCGGTCGGTTTTCCGGCACCGTGGCCGGCGCGGGTTTCGATGCGGATCAAGGTCGGAGCGGTGCCGGACTGGCTGGCTTGAAGTTGTGATGCGAACTTAAAACTGTGGCCGGGGACGACGCGGTCGTCGGTGTCAGCGGTGGTGATCAATGTCGCCGGGTATTGAGTGCCGCCTTTCAGGTTGTGATAGGGCGAATACTTCCACAACACGGAAAACTCCTCAGCGTTGTCCGCACTGCCGTAGTCATCGGTCCAGAATCTTCCGGCGGTGAATTTGTGAAACCGTAACATGTCCATGACGCCGACGGCTGGCAGGCACGCACCGAAAAGATCGGGGCGTTGAGTCATGCAGGCTCCAACCAGCAGTCCGCCGTTGCTGCCGCCCTGAATCGCCAGTTTCTTTGGCGACGCGTATTTGTTCGCAATCAGCCATTCAGCCGCGGCAATAAAGTCATCGAATACATTTTGCTTGTTCTGCTTTGTGCCGGCTTTGTGCCACGGCTCACCGTACTCACCGCCACCCCGCAGATTCGCCACGGCCAGCACGCCGCCCATTTCCATCCATGTGAGTCGACTGACACTGAAGCTGGGCGTGATTGAAATATTGAAGCCGCCGTAACCGTACAGTAACGTCGGATTCGAACCGTCCAGCTTCAGACCTTTTTTATGGCACAGGAACATCGGCACCTTCGTGCCGTCTTTGCTGTCATAGAAAATCTGAGATGTCTCATAGTCGTCCGGATGGAATTTCACGTCCGCCTTGCGAAACAGTGCGCTTGCCCCCGTAATCATGTTGTAGCGATACGTCGTCGGCGGCAAAGCAAAACCGCTGAAAGAATAAAACGTGTCAGTGTCCTTGCGACGTCCGTCAAAGCCTGCGGCAGTTCCGATGCCGGGGAATTCCACTTCCCGCACAAACGAGCCGTCCATCGCGTGCAGGCGCACCTGCGTCTTTGCGTCCTTCAGGTAATCACACACAAACATGTTGCCGACGATTCCCACATTCGCAAGTGCGTTGTCGGTTTGCGGGATGATCTCCTTCCAGTTTTCGCGAGCTGGCTTCTTCAGATCAATCGCGATGACGCGCCGCAGCGGGGCATCGACGTTGGTCTTGAAATAGAGAACGTGATCATCGTTGTCGATGAATGAGTATTCATGGTCGAAGTTGTCGATCAGTTCGTAGGGCAGTCCATACGGTTCCGTCAGATCTTTCACCACGATGCGATACCGATCGTCAGTGCCGACCCAGACCGTAATGATCAGATAGTGGC
>JANOUN010000968.1:0-5686 GCA_031416875.1 Planctomycetota bacterium
CAATTCGCTCCATCCCTGATTCTATCGACCAGGCACTGCGCCGTTTGGCGCAGCAGGAATCCAAGAGCATTAACACTGTGGCCGTGGAAGCACTGGCTCGCGGCTTGGCGCTGGACGCACAGACGATTGAATACTCTGATCTGGATTCCCTGGTCGGATGCTGGCAGGAAGACTTAGCATTCGATGAAGCTGTCTCTGATTTTGAGCGCATTGACGACGAAGCATGTCAATGAACATCGCCCTTGATACCAATGCATACAGCGACTTCATGCGTGGCGAAGCAGCACGCGTTCAAATTATCCGCACTGCCCGGCTCATTTATCTCCCTCTGATTGTACTGGGAGAACTCCGAGCAGGGTTCGCGGCCGGCAATCAGGAATCGACGAACGCGGCGAACCTTCAGCGGTTTCTCAACAGCCCCCGCGTTCAGGTTCTGAGCCCAGATGAACAAACGACACATCACTATGCGCAGCTTTATCTGCAACTTCGCAAAAAATCTGTCAGCATTCCAACAAATGATCTCTGGATCGCGGCTCTCGTCGTTCAACACAACCTGATTCTTTGCACATCAGACTCACATTTTCAGCATCTACCGCAGATACCGAAATCTTAACTGCCTGTGTCAGTTTTCGCCGCGACCTGCATCACTCCCAGCGACGCCCGTTCGATGGCGGACATGCAGCATGACGGGCAATGACGTGATTCCATCCACGTTGGATTTCAGGTGAAACAGGCGGCTGGTTTCGGGAACCCAGTCGGCGGTCGTGATAAAGAATTCGCGTTCATTTTGACCGCTGAGCAGCATCAGACCATTGAGTCCGATGTTGTCCACAAACACACCGTGCGGCATGTTGCGCCCGGAGTCTTCTTTGCCAAATTCGACCAGACCGTCGTGATTGCTGCGTTCCACTCTAAGAAATGCACGGACAGTTTCGCCTGCCCAGACGGTCAGCTCCGGAGTCTGCTCCACTGCGCCTGCTGCCTGCTGATCGGCGGACAGAATTCGCACGATCACCTTAGGGGGCTCACCCACCTTTAATGACTTCATACCGCCCGCCTCGTGACTCACGTCGCGTCCGGCGATTTTCGCTTTGGCCGTAAATCGAACCTGCTTTACGGCGTCTTCCGAAGGCACCACGGCGTCTTTTTCGGCGATGAGCGTCCCGAATGCCTGGAGTTGCTGATCCTGGATTTCGATCGGCCCGGAGAATGAAAATCCCTTAGGCAGATTCTCCGCGATGATCTCTATTGGGCCGTCGTAACCATCCAGGCGAGTTGCCTTAAAACTCAATTCCTGGCCAACGCCTGGAGACAGAGCGACTTCCGTTCCGCCAGTCTCAACCGAAAAGTCGGGCTGCGGAGAGCGGATCATCAACTGATACTTGAAATCGGCCCCTTGAAAATCTCGTGCGTCGCGAATGCGCAGCAGATAATTTCCATCCGCTGGCGGATCGAACATCAATCGCGAATCGCTGCCCCATTGCCGCAATGGGTCGTCATCGTTTTCAAAGTAGATTGGAAACTCCGGCAAACCGGTCGCCGTGAGCACCTCATCCGGATGATGGGCTTCGACAATAAACGCGGGAGCCTGCAAGGCATGTGATGTGGGTGTTGTTCCAAAATAGGCAAATCGATTACCGAAGCCGGGATACACTTTGTATCCTGAATCCGGGCCGCGCGGATATAACCACAGTTTGACAACTTCACCATCGGAATACAGATACTGATTCAGCTCCATTTCCTGCCAGTTGAACATGCGAAAATCATCGCTCGTGTCAGAGTCTTTTCCGCGAAAGGTAAAGTACGAATCACGCACGGCCTGCAGTCGCGTCTGTAACACAGAAGTGCCGTCTTCGTGCAGGATTTCCACGAATGAATCCAGGGGCGATTTGTCCCGCGAAGCTTTGACTTCGAACATCAGCGGCTGGCCTTTTTCTGCCTGAAACTGAAACACGTCCTGATCGGGAGTAACCGCTTCAGAATGTATTGTTCCAGAGATCGTTGCCGGAACTGACACCACTTGCGGCGTCGCCATCTCGTTGGGTTCCGACTCGGTCACAGCAACAGCTGCTGCGGGTACAGCGTCTGCCGGTGCGGGTGTCATCGGGGCGTCCGCGGGTTCCGGAGTTGCCGCTGGAATGTTTGGGACCGGCACGCGACGAAGCGTTCCGTTCGCGGTTGCCACAATCAGTTCGCCGGCATCCGGCGTAAACACAAAACAGGTGGCTCGATCATCTCCGAAATCAAGGGCGTCGATTTCATGCACACGGCTGGCGTCCCAGATCTTCAGGATTCCGCTGTCTTCTGCCGTTGCCAGAAAACGTCCATCACGGGACATGGTCAGCGACGTGATGACGCCTTCATGAGCGAACCGCGAAATGATGAGTGGGTTGATGACCGGAATTGATCTGGAAACAAGATTCCATTTGCGAATTCGATTGTCAGCACCCGTGGCATAGATTGCATTTCCGTCCGGACTGAATTGAACAGAATACTGTTCGGCCTGTGGCTGACTGAGCGTATCCAGTCGCAGCCCGGTTGCCACATGCCAGACTTTGATTGTCGCGTCTGCACTTGCACTTGCCAGCAGTGTGCCGTCCGGGCTGAATTGCAGATCAAAGATCGCTCCATTATGTCCGTTCAGTTCACGGATCAACGTTCCTGAGACAGCATCGTGCAGCAGAATACGTCGGTCGTAACCCGCGGTTGCCACAAGCTTCTGATCGGGAGACCAGACTGCTGCGTAAGCCACGTCATTGTGCCCGGCAAATTCCTGAACGATCAGGTTTTGTGCCGGATCGACCACGACAGCGCGGCCAGAGAGTCCGGCAACTCCGGTGGCCAGCAGGATGTGTTTCCCGTCTGCAAAAAACTGCACGTCGTTGACCTTGCCGTCATCCACCTCATACTGAGCAGATACCTCACCCGTGCTGACTGCCTGAGTTTCAACGGCCCTGTAACGACCGACGGCCAGCGTCAAGCCGTCCGGCGAAATCGCCATTGAAAGCACCGGGTTTCGCACGACATCGGCAGACACTTTCACGTCCGGCAATTCCGCCATCACGGCTGCGCGGCTGTCAAATTCAGCACCTTCCATAAGCCACTTCTGCAGGACTTTCAGCTCTTCTGGCGTCAATTGAGGCTGATCCGCAGGCGGCATGTGGTCGTCGTCTTTCGAAATCAGGACTTTCCAAAATCGCGAAGCATCGGGCATTTCTGCGTTTAGAATCTTTCCATGTTCGCTGCCTCGCAGAATATCGTCGGCCGCCTGGAGCGACAGCCCCTGTTCGGCGTCAATCCGATTGTGGCAGCCAAGACAATACGTTTGCAGCACCGGTGCGATCTGAAGGCGATAGGAGATCTTCTCATCAGCGTTCGCGTGATGCGCCGTATGCAGGACAAAGGTAAAAATCCAGACAAGTCGTAAGTACTTAGTTTGAGTTCGCATTAGGAACGTCCATTCTTAAATGCACGATCGCTAAATGTTTGCAACCGCGAGAAGTTATCAGGAAATAAGGGATTCGGCGATTGAAACCTGCAGACCGCAGTGATATTTACCATACTAATCGAGTGTCGTTCAGAATGCTTGCGCGAGTCAGCCATTGCTCTGAAACGACAGACTGAACAATTTGTTTTAGTGTAAAGGATGAATGACAATGGCGAAACGAAGCGGCGCTGGGAAAAGTGGAATTGTGGTAGCTCAGGAAATCCGAGCTTTGATTGGGGCGAATAACGAGATCAAGGGCCCGGAAGTCATGAATGCTTTGAGGGAGAAGTTTCCCAAAGAGACATTCAATGACAAGAGCTGTCAGGTTTCCTATGCCAATATCCGGAAGAGTATGGGGCTGTCGCGTACATTGAAGAAGAAGCCCGGCACTTCAAAGAAGAAGGCTGGCCGACCACCGGGACGACCCGTTGGTACGTGGCGTCCGTCAGTCGCCCCCGCCACAACAGCAGCAGAAAGTGCGGTCAATATCAGTCTGCTTCAGGCAGCAAAAGCACTGCTTCAGCACTGCAATGGAGATGCTGCAGTGGCCGTACAGGCTCTCAAGCAGATCGCGGCTTTGCAGATGAATTGATTGGCATTGACCGCGTTCACAAGCGGTACACTTGCAGGGTTCCCAGGCTTCCGATTGTATTCGGAAGCCTTTTTTGCGTGCGTGGCAGAAGACAAGTTTTGAATTTGGATAGCCAAGGCGGTTTCTGCGATTACAATCGAAATGGTGACCGCCAGAAAAGATGTCGATTCGATGTCACACACCGCATACACGATGACCAGACAGGCAACCGCATGTCAACGCACAAACCCGTGGGAAGTGCCAGGAACGCCGCGACGCTCAAGCTGAAGAAGAAGCCTGCTTCGCACAGAAGTACTCCCGTCTCCATCGGAAGTTATCTGATCCAGCGCCTGCAGGATGTTGGTGTTCGCGACATTTTCGGGATCCCCGGGGACTTTGTGCTGAAGTTCTATGGTATGCTGGAAGACAGCCCCATTCGCGTCATCGGCACCACAAACGAGGCTTGCGCCGGATATGCGGCCGACGGGTATGCGCGGATTAACGGCATTGGTGCGGTCTGTGTGACCTACTGCGTTGGCGGACTCAGCCTTTGCAATTCTGTCGCAGGCGCCTACGCCGAAAAAAGTCCGGTGATCATCATCAGTGGTGCACCCGGCATGAACGAACGACTGACTGACCCGTTGTTGCATCATCGTGTCAAAGACTTCAATACACAGCGTGAAGTCTTTGAAAAAATCACAGTTGCGGCGGCCGCACTTGAAGATGACCTCACGGCATTCCGCGAAATCGATCGCTGCCTTGATGCGTGCCTGCGCTATAAGCGCCCGGTGTTTCTGGAGCTTCCTCGCGACAAAGTTCTGGCCTGTCCGCAACACGACTATACGCCGCTGCATCAGCATCCAAAAAGCGATGAACTGGCACTGAAGGAAGCGATTGAGGAAACTCTGACGCATCTGAATGCTGCCAGAAAGCCAGTCATCATTGCCGGGATTGAACTGCATCGGTTCGCTCTGCGAGATCAGGTTTTGCAGTTTGCGGAAAGAAACAACATTCCGATTTGTGCGACACTCCTGGGCAAGTCTGTCGTCAGCGAAAGACATCCGTTGTACTTAGGCGTCTATGAAGGCGCCATGTGCCGTGACGAAGTTCGCAGCTACGTTGAAGACAGCGATTGCATCGTGCTGCTGGGGGCCTTTATGAGCGACATCAATCTGGGAGGCTTTACGGCTCGACTGGATCCCGCAAAATGCATTTACGCGACCAGTGAAAAACTGCGAATCCGACATCACCATTTTCACGAGGTCCTGTTCACCGATTTTATGAACGCATTGGCCAGTGCCAAAGTGAAGGGCAAGCGTCCGACTCCGAAAGTCAGTCACCCGGAAGTCCTGCCATGGAAACCAGTCGCAAAAACCACGATGACCATGAAAAGGCTGTTCCAGAAAATCAATTCCGTGCTGGATGAAAAGGTGGTGGTCGTGTCGGACACTGGAGATTCTCTGTTTGCCGCAGCGGATCTGTCGATCACACAGCACACGGAATTCCTGAGTACTGCGTACTACACTTCCATGGGCTTTGCGATCCCCGCCAGTGTGGGCGTCCAGGTAGCCAACAAAGAGCTGCGCCCGTTGGTGCTGGTCGGTGACGGAGCATTTCAGATGACGTGC
>JANOUN010000969.1:0-1702 GCA_031416875.1 Planctomycetota bacterium
GCAAGGCGAACGGGCTGCAGGTCCAGTTTCAGAAACTGCGTTCCAATCGCTCCGATCCACCATGTCGTCAATCCAAGGATCATCAGCTTCGCAAAATACACTGCCGCGATGGTTCCCACGATGCTTCCGCAGAACGCCACCGCGACACCTTCAACCACGAAGAATCGTCGCGCACGTCGGGCTGGAAAACCAACAGCTTCCATCAATCCGATCTGAGCCACTCGCTGCTGGACGTTCAACTGAAACATCAGCGCGGCGAGCAGGATTGCCGACAGAATCAGAAAGAAGCTGAATCCCAGAAATAACTGAGTGAAGTCGTTCGCACCGACGGACGCCTGCAATCCTTCCGCGCGAACCGGTCGAAATCCAATCCCAAGTGTTCCCGGTTCCACAAGCGGCTGCATTTCGAGTGCCAGTCGGTCGCTGAGTACTGCCAGTCGATCCGGCGGCAGGGCAACTCCCGGTGAGGCGACGCGCACCGAGGTGTAGCGACCGAAACGGCTGGCCCAGAATTTCTCCGCCGTCGCCAGTGATACAAATGCCTTCGGAGTCGCTTTGTGATCCTCCCACCAGGAATCGTCGCGCGGCGTGATGCGATTCATTTCCATGTCAAACGGCTGCTTCCAGTCGCTGAAGGAATCGACATCCGTCACACCTTCGACAAGCGGAGTCAGATCGCGATGGATCGATACGGGATCATCGGATTTCAGGATTCCTTTCACGATGAAACCATGATGCGTCTCCGGCAGATCACCGTGACTGCCGACTTCGTGCCAGCGCGTTTGCACGGTATCGCCGACCTTGACCTGCAGATCTTCCGCGAGCCATGCAGAAAGAATGATCTCGTCATCGTTGAGATCCGGCACCGGCTGATCATCGCTCAGGCGAAACGGCCCCAGCGGCGGCCCTTGCAGAAAGTCCAGACCCGCAATGATGGAGTACATCGAATAGCGACTATTGACGTTCGTGCGATTTGCCGCGTTGATTTCGTTCATCAGATACACTAGTGTCGGCGCGGCATTCATGCCCAGCTTGTCAGCAGCTTTCAGCACGGCATCGGAGACTGCGTCTTCCAGAATCATGCTGTCACTTTCGACCGACAGGAATCCGCCGGTTTCGATCGGTCGCACACGGAGCCCCAGATCAGCCATCGTCAAGGACTTCTGCAATTCAGACTGTAAACTGTCGGCATTGTCAGCATCCGATTTCATCAGAGCGGCGAGAGCGGTGTCAGACCGAACATCACTTTCCGCTGGCGGCAGTTCGCTGCCCACCAGAATCGTGTTGACTCGTGCAGGGCGTGCGACCGGATTGCGACGCGAAGCTTCGCGTGCTTCCAGATTCAGACGTTGTTGAAACGTGGACAGCGACACAAAGGCGTTGTAGGGAAGTTGCTGAGCGGGCTGCAGCGAAAATCTGGAAGCTCCGGCGTATTCCGGCAGCACGCCCTCGACCGTGAGCACCATTTCCAGACTGATGTTTTCGCGTTCGCCCAGCAGGCTGTCTCGGGGAATCGATGATGGCAGTTCAACCCACACAGAAACACTGTCACCCACAACAGCGCTGAGTTCTGTTGCCGTGCGAAAGCCCAGCACAATTCCGGAGTCTTTCGGTGCCGCAACATCACCACCGTCGAACATTGCCCAGTCGGTCTCACGCAGCCCGAGAATCGACACCGACGCGGCACGCCGCAACTGACCAT
>JANOUN010000970.1:0-4782 GCA_031416875.1 Planctomycetota bacterium
TCGTTGGACAACAGATCACGGAACACAATTCCCCATCGGCGAAGTAGCTGCCACGCCCATTCCGTATTGGCATCGTGGTGCGGCTTGCTGTCTTGTTTAGCCTCTATGCCGGATACTTGAGCGACCGACGCCGCGCCAGCCGCTTCCGCCCGGCGTTTGGAGATCAAATTCGTGTTCAAATCCGCGGAACCGCCCGTATCATCGGAAAGAGTCGGTTGTCGTGTGGCCGACCACCGTCCGACTGCTGGCCGAACGACTCGAATTCGTTCGGCACGTCCGCGATTCGATCGACGCGATGTCGTCGGCTTTTCAGCAACCAGCCCGCGGAGACCTGAAAAACCATCGGCCGTGATCAGGCCGCGCGAAACAAGTTCGCCAAGGGCATCGTCCAGATGATCACGCAACATGCCGGTTGCCGTCTGAATGTCTGCCCCAAACATGGCGCCGCTTGATGTCAGGATCTCCAGAATCTGCGCTGCGGGACTGCTCAGTCCTTCCACCTCAAGCGCTGGCGCACGGGTGGCCAGCCACGACAAATCTTCGCGAAGAAAAATCGAAACCGGGGCGACGCGTGTCAGACTTGCCATTGGACGCGATTTCTCGGGATTCCGCGGCGGCGGAAAGATGCGTGCCCAGCCGACTTCACCGGTCAGACACAACTCATCCAGCCATTCAGGCTGATACCCGCTGACTCGCAACGGGAGGATATCACGTTCCCAGGCCACGGATGGAATGTCCAGCCCCTGCAGTTGTCCAATCACTTCAAACAGACCATTCGATCCTTCACGGCGATGAGACTCAGCGACACCATGATGGCGAAACAGATACCGCATCAACACATCGACAGTGACCGGTTCAATCTGCCGCCGCAGTCCGTCCATTGTCAGTCGATGGATGCGTGAAAGTAAACGTCGGTGACACCATTCCGTCGTGCGGACCGAGGCACCAGATCCACGAGCCGAATTCGAACTGTTTTGCGCGTCGCAGCGGATACCGGATTCAGCCACAGACTGATCATCCGACATTGTTGCGGTCGGCGGCGTAAAGCTGCCGCGCAGCACGATTCCTTCGCCTTCCAGTGCTTCCAGTGCTGCATCCGCCTGACTCGCAGTGATGCCGATACGTGCCGCAGCCGATTTCGTCGTCACCGGGCCACAAATTTCCAGCAGGCCGCGAATCATGGCGACCCGAGCCTCGGTGCACTCCCATTCGCTCCTGACACCATGCGGAACATTCACAACCGGAGCGAACACCGCATCCCTGAATGCTGCCAGCACTGCCGGGACTCGTTCTGTCGCCGCCCAGGCTCGCACGGAACGTACGATTTCGTCCGGCACAGACTGTGTTGAAAATGTGACCAGCGTCGCACGCCCGTGGTTGGCCAGTTCATGAAACCAGCCAGACCATTCCACTCCTTCCTCGACCGGCAGCAGAATCCTGCTGAGCAACGTGTCATGCAGTTCATCCGGATTCCGCACGAGCGGCTGAGCTTCTGCCACAACCTGGGCAATGGCGGTGGCATCCAGTCGGCCAAGGTCGCGAACGTCATCCACCGACAGCGAACGTCTCGTTGTGACCGCCCGCGCCCGGCGTTCCGCGGCCTCACCGCCATCCAGAAACGCATACTGATTGGCATTCAGCAATTCATAGCTGAAGGGCGACGGTTCGCGCGTGTCCCGCGCGATGAATTCGATTTCTCCACGTTCGACCGCTGCAAAGACCTCCTTGAGTCCTTCCATGTCGTGAGCTTCGTGCAGGCAATCATCCATCGTTTGCTGAACCAGCGGATCATCGGGAAGCTCGATATCGCCCACGACATTTTCCTGACAACCCGTCAGCTTCGGGAATACGGCTGTCAGCAGATCTTCACTGCGAAACCGCTGCAGCGCTGGTGGAACCTTCTTTCCGTTCCGGGAACGCGGCACCTGCAGCGCGCGAGTTGCGTTCCAGCGCCAGCGATTCCGGAAAATCGGGACGATCAGGATTGCCTGTTCAAACAGGGCCTGCACGTTGTGACAGTTGAGCATTGGGAACATGCTCTCCAGCGGAAAGCTGTGCTGCGGTCCCAGCGACAGCACAATTCCATCGTCGTCGGCATTGGCCTGAAGCTCAAAATCGAACGAACGACAAAACCGCTTTCGCATTGCCAGTCCCCAGGCTCGCGTGATTCGCGTTCCGAACGGAGCATGGATGACCAGCTGCATTCCGCCACTCTCGTCGAAGAATCGTTCAAAGACGACGCGACGACATGTCGGCAGCAGTCCGATCGCAGCCTTTTGTGCGGCAGCGTACTCGACAGCCTGCCGCGCTGCGTCCGGCGTGACACTGGCCTCAGCGATCAGCCAGTCCTGCGCGGCAGCTCGATCAACAACACGCCGCTCGAGTTCTTCACGGAGCTGTGAAACAGCCTGGGAGAGTTCAGCCGTCCGTCCTGGCGCTTCACCCTGCCAGAATGGAATCGACGGAGGTGCCCCGTCGGCATCAGAGACGAACAAATCGCCGCCGCGCAGATATCGCACCCGCCACGACGTGTTTCCCAGCACGAAGATGTCGCCGGCCTGAGTCTCACTGCCGAAATGTTCATCGACCGTGCCGACGGTTGTATGATCGTCTTCCGTAATCACGCGGATCGAAAACACTTCGGGTATAGCACCGGCATTGGCAATGGCCGCCATCCTCGCACCGGGACGGGCTCTCAGTCGCCGCTGCACCTGATCGTGGTGCAGAAAGACTCGCCCCCGGCCAGCGGAGGGTGTCAGTCCTTCGCTCAGAAATCCCACGACACGATCAAATGTCGAACGGTCCAGATTCCGGTACGGTGCAGCCCGGCGACACAGCGCGAAGAGTTCATCGGAACTCCATTCCTGACACGCCACTTCGGCGACGATCTGCTGAGCCAGCACATCAATCGGCGCGACTGGAATTGGAATCATGTCGAGATTTCCCTGTCGGATCGCTCGGATCATCGCCATGCATTCGATCAGTTCATCGCGAGTCAATGCAAACAGCCTGCCTTTGGGTGTCAATCCAAGGGCATGGCCTGAACGTCCAATTCGTTGCAGAAATGTCGAGATATTGCGGGGCGAACCGATCTGCAGTACGAGATCGATGTAGCCGATGTCGATTCCCATTTCGAGCGACGAAGTGGCAACCACGGCTTTCAGCTGCCCCGATTTCAATCGCTGCTCGGTGTCCTGCCGATGCTTGTAGGCCAGGGAACCGTGATGACTGCTGATGGCGTCTTCACCCAGGATTTCGCTGAGCTGATGAGTCAATCGTTCCGCCAGCCGCCGTGTGTTCACAAAGATGAGCGTGGCTCGATGCGTGTTGATGAGTTCCACAATGCGCGTGTTGATTTCCGCCCATTGTTCGTGCATGCAGACAGCACCAAGGTCGCTCGACGGTGTTTCGATGCCAAGATCCAGTTGTCGCTGATGACCGATGTCAATGATCACGGGCATCGCGGCAGACGACCGATCCTGCGGCACGCCTACCAGAAACTGTGCGATCTGATCAATCGGACGCTGAGTCGCCGACAATCCGATTCGCTGCAGCCTGGACGGGCAGATTTCCGCCAGACGTTCGAGCGACAGGGACAGGTGCGACCCTCGTTTGTCGCGAACCAGTGCATGGATCTCATCGACGATGACCGTTTCGACGGTCCTGAGCACGTCACGGCTGCGCGTGCTCGACAGCATCAGGTACAAAGATTCCGGAGTGGTCACCAGAATATGCGGAGGGCGTTTGACAATCGCCGCCCGTTTCGAGGCTGTGGTATCACCCGTCCGCAATCCGACTCGAATTTGTGGAATCTGCAGGCCGGATTCTGCAGCGAGTGCGAGAATCTCATCCAGCGGCTGTTGCAGATTGCGATGCATGTCATTCGACAAGGCACGCAGCGGCGAGACATAGACGACACGGATCTCGTCCGACAGTTCGCCAGCTTCGGCCAGTCGCAACAACCGGTCGATTGCCGACAAAAACGCGGTCAGGGTCTTTCCGCTTCCCGTCGGTGCCGCGATGAGAATATCCCGGCCCGCATAAATATGCGGCCAACCCTCAACCTGCGGCTCCGTCGGCCCGGCAAACCGGGACTGAAACCACTGAACAACGACAGGATGAAAAAGCTGAAGCGCCATGCTGAGTCAGGATACGTTGAGACACCGAGGCTGGCAATGAAGAATCCTGACAGTGAACCACGCGGGACGTAGCCCCATGACACTTGGTTTACCTTAAAAGTAGCAGGCACACGCCGTGTGCCGTCCGCTAATTCGCCGGTTTTTAAGGGCTTCGGCACTTGGAAAGTGCCTGCTACTTCCTAAACCAAGTGCCATTCGGACGTAGCCTGCGGTAACACCGCAGGTCATTGGCACACAAGACGCCTGAGCTGCGGAACAGCGATGTAGCTACGCTTACTTTTCAAAACATGTTGTCGATGCGTCGAGTTTTCGCTGCGATGCCAAAACGATCGAATGCAGGATGGACATTCATGTCCGTCGCATGGCCAATACCTCGGACATGAATGTCCAAGCTACAGGAATCGCAACTGTGCGACCGCGCTACAGGACTTCGGTCGGTCTCCGATTCACACTCCGGATTTGCCACAATGCGCGACACCTTTGCGGCAGGAAGCCGCGATGCCTCGCTGGATTTGTCATGTTCGAGGCGAATGCGTTACGGCTTCAGAAATTTCTCGATCGCATCAAAGCCCTTTGTCAGTGTGTCCATTGATGCTGCGAAACTCAGGCGCACGTAGCCGGGAGCCCCGAAAGCATCGCCGCT
>JANOUN010000971.1:0-2199 GCA_031416875.1 Planctomycetota bacterium
CGCAATCGGTTCGCCGGTTCCGTACAGAATCATATTCGCAGGATCAAAATTGATGAACAGGTTTTTTCGTCCAACGTCATCAATGAAATGGAGTAAATGGTCGGCAGATTCCTGTCCGGTTTCCAGATTCAATTGCTGGCCATTTCGGGCAACATGGTCCAGCAGATCTCGCGTGGTGGTGATCAGATCCTTGTAACTTGAGGATGATGTATCATGCGGCACAAAGCCGATGTGCAGGGCAACCGTGTTGCAATTGAGCAACTTTGTGAAGTCGCTGATTTCTTTCATTTCCTGCACACGCGCAACGCGAGTTTCTTCCGGCACCAGTCCGACTGTCCGCGCTGACGTGGCAATATCGGCGTAACTCTCGCCTTCGAAGCCACCGAACACAGCGGTCACAGTAATTCCGGCATCCTCACATTTTTTCAGGAATGCTCCCGCCGCTGCAGCGTTGCGTGTCGCCGCGTGAGGTGCATGAAGCTGAATGGTCGGAACTTTCAGCTCACGAACAACATCCAGATGCACTCCCAATCCCGCGTCGATCGACGCAAAAACACCAATTGGCCATGGTGGCATAAATCTCTCCTGTGTCGTGAAGTCAAAGTGAAGTGCCGCATGTTGGCACGCTCCACTGATGAACGCAACCGAGCCGTGGGCTGGTCCGATCATATCGGGAATAGCGACTGACTCAGGGATTCCGAATTGGCGGTTTGGTTGTCAATGCGCCTCAACGCCCGTCGCACTTTCGAAACCTCCCGACCTGCGCGGCTCGCTGTATTCTGAATTTTTGGACGCGGGAAACGAGATCCTGACGCCTGACTGCAGCCATCAATCCCTGAAGTAGTGTATCCAGGTAATCCATCAACTATTTGCATCGTTGATTTGCGCGTTGTTCAGGTTGTCACAAGGATCGCCCTTTGATCACTCAGCTCACATCCACGGCGGTTTGTCCGGTCATCGTGCCGGTGCCGAACAGGCCGCGGTGCGTACTTTTGGCCGGGAGTGCCCGCGGAGGTACATCATGGGCTCTGAAAGTGCTGGATTCGCATCCCGCCGTTCAGGGATGCCACGAACCATTCTATCAGCTCGGCGACGACCAGAGACTCAAACAGTTGTGTGAACGTGTCAAAGAGGGGGGCGGGACTCCCGATGACACAGAAGTATTGACGCGACTGCTGATGAATGCCTGCGTCGAAACTCACAAACCACCCTTCTTTCGGAAATCCTTTCTGAAATCACCCGCATGGATGCGAACGGCGGCATGGATCAGTGCCAAAACCTTCAGGCCGATGCGTTCGGTCTTCAGCTATCTGGCTTCCGGCGATCTCAACGAACAACACTGTGTCGTTATCAAGAATCGTCCTTTTCCTTTGCTCGATCGGATTCTTGAAACCATGCATGCTGACGCGCTGGTGCTGCTGCGTCATCCATGCGGCGTGGTCAGTTCATGGCTGCGCGGTATTCGCATGGGTGTGATGCAGGCGTCGAGCGCTGATGCCGACAAAGTCTGGACTCGGTATTCAGTCTATCTTGAACCACTTGGTTTTTCAGAGACTGAGATCAGGGCCATGTCGCCTGCTGGCGTTCTCGCCGTTAACTGGCTGGTCGATACGGTGCTTTTCGGTCAGTACGAACGTTCGACCGTGATGAAGACGCGGACCCTGGTCTATTGCGATTTAGTGCGAAATCCCGCTCAGGAATGGAACAAGGTCTTCGACTGGCTACACCTTCCATTCGATTCGAATGTCGAAGCATTTCTGGCTCAGTCATCATCGCCTGCTTTCGACCCGCGTCGACTGATCGGCAAACAATACACCTATTTCTCGGTGCAGCGAGGACAAAAATCACCGCTGGAATCGTGGCGAAAAGATATGACGCCCGATGAAATTCGCGAAGTCATGTCGATCGTCACACCACATTTTCCGGTCGAGCAGTACTGGCCGGATTCCCTTTCGTAGGGCAGTTGCCCCTGGAGTTACTCCGATGATCAAAACGAATCCCATTATCCGTTCGATTGCCTCAATGCTCAGTCGACCAGACCAAAACGTCAAAGCCAGGAATTCGCTGTCACGCATCCTGTCGCAGCTTGATATGCGAGACATGCCGTACGACGAAGGACTGAATACGAATCGCCGTAATGACGTCACACGGCATATTTCCATCGGCATCTGGCTGATTCCGATTGAAGCCAATCAGAGC
>JANOUN010000972.1:0-3404 GCA_031416875.1 Planctomycetota bacterium
TTCGGTTTCAACCGGATATCAGCTTCATGGGCATTTGCCGGAATCAAAAAAGCTGCCGGGTGTCAGGTTGAGGCAAATCAGAACCAGTGACGGCGTCTACACGTTGCGTCCCGGCTTCGCCTTTGCCTACATGACGGGCACGGTGGATGAGCTGGAAAAACCCTTGTTTCTGATGGCCCTGCATGTACCGATCCGGGCGATCACATTCGTGTTTGGCAGGAACGAGATGTACTGGCAGCGTCTGCTGGAACGCATGAGCCGCAACAGTCTGGCTGGCACGTCTGTGCGAGTTTCTGAGAAGATGCCACTGCACTTTGCCGCAGACGAAGATCACGGCTTTCTGATGCGCTGTTGCAGCTCGACGAAATCCGACGCGATCTGGACGCGGGGGCGATCCTTCAGGCGACCGGGCCAGGGATTCCTGCAGCGTCACAGGAGCCGACACCGGAGGATGCACCGACGCCGCAGCGCATGGAAAATCCCGACAGCCCGGAATTTGCCTCAAGGTGGAGACGACAGGCCGCAGGCCAGAGCCGCACCGCGAGGAGTCCTGAGAGATTCCAGTTTGAAGACGAATTCTACGAATCCAATCCTGGTCGGGTGACGTCGGCAGTTCATCATGAAGAACAGAGCGACACTGCCGAGCGTCCGGCATTCCTGCAAGTCTCCGGAACAGATTCACGGAGCGGCAATTAGTGCTCTGTCACTGATGGATTGAGGGGGTGGCCGGGGTTGGAGGGCGCTAGCCCGAAACCCCTGGGCTTCCTTCGCTCCGCTCAGTCCAGCCCCGGCCATAGCACGCGACGTTCTGATGACGACGTGAATTCGCTGTTCAGCCACCAGACGCGGCGGAAATGCCGGGAATTCTATTCGCCGGCGTTTCGCCCGAGGGCGATGTCGAAGTCGTTCATGGCAGGTATCATCATGGCGACCGCGGTGAAACCGTAGGCGACACAGATCCAGAAACAGACTCCGAGGCTGCCGCCCAACAGGAAATCGGTGATCGCGTAAAACGTCAGAAACGGCAAAATGATCGACGCGAGCGTCAGGGCACTGGACGGGTTTCGGTAAGTCAGCGATGAATAAAGCCCCAAGCTTCCGAATCCGATGAACAGAATAAAGCTCTGCAGTTGAATCGCGAACGAAGACCGTGCTTCCACCAGCAGCAGCATGAAGATAAAAATACCGATGAACAGGAAGAACATCGTGCCTAGACTGTGCCCGATCGCGGTGCGGGAATTCTGGTACGTGAGCCCGGCGTGGATCCCCAGCGTCACAGCAAAAATGTTCAACACCAGAAACGCGATACTCAGATAGAGCACATTCTCAGGCGTCAGGGTCGGCACACGGCCCAGCAGTGCCATGCCCATGATCATCAGCAACGGCATCAGAATCATTTCGCGGGCATTCCAAAGAGCGCCTCCGATCTTGCCGAGGATAAACTCGTGAGGCCTCAGGTCGGTCACCAGCAGGATCTCAAGCGTGCCGCCGTCACGTTCGTTGGTAATGGAAGTGACCGCCTGAGCGTTCGTCAGCAGCAGACTTAAAATGCCGATGCCCAGAAACGCAAAGGCAGGCGCGGTCACCATTCCAAGCAACAGGCTGTTGTCGCGAGATGACGTCAGGATCGCAGAACCGGCAATCAGCAGTGAGAGTGTCAGATAGGCCAGCTTGATCCAGATCATCCGACGTCCGTACGCGCGGGTTCGCATCTCACGCCAGATAATCGGGCTGTCCCAGACGACGCGATGGACGCGGCCCGTTGGCGGCACGGCAATCTCTGCAGCATCAAGATCCGCCTCCCGGTTGCCGTCCGCAGCATGGGCTTTCTCCGGAATCGACTCCGCGACGGACTGATGCAACTCTTTCGAGGGGTTCCAGCGGCGCAACTGCGTGATCGTGACGACCGACAGGATGAGTGACACGGCGAGCAATGCGGCGACGGTCGGCAAGGCGGACACGACAATTGCACCGAGTTCGTTCTGACTCAACGGGTCCAGGACGTCTATCAGTCCGGCATAAGGCGACGCCAGCGCCAGCGATGGATTGACGAAAGTCCCCAGGCCGTGCGCGGCCAGAACATACAGCACGATCCCCAGCACGCTGATCGCCAGTGTCTGAAACGTCTTATCGCGCCAGAAGGCCACGAAGCAACCCCAGCTTCCGGCAGCCAGCGCTGCGGACCCAACGACGGCCTCGGCCCACAGGATCTGAGACCACGTGATTCCGCCCAGGAGTTTGAGAAAACAAAATACGGGCAGCGATGTCGTGAGCAGGACGCCCACAATCAACAGACTCGCCAGCAGTTTTCCAACCGCCAGTTCATGATTCCGCAGGTCTGTCATCAACAGCAGTATCAGCGTCCTTCGGTCTTTTTCCTGAGCGACATTCGACGCAGTAAAAACCGTCGCGAAGAACATCCCCAGCGTCAGTTGCAGCAGGGCAAAGACTTTAAACGTCATCGCACTGAAGGAAGCAACATCGCCCGCAAACAGGACATCCTGAAACCCGATCGTCGCCTGGCGGATACTGTAAAACAGGATCAGCAGCCCGGCGACAAATCCAGAACGCATCAGATAATGACTCAGCCGTCGCGGCGCGGTCAGCGCTTCTCGGACAAAAATCGGACCGGCAACCACTCAACTGCTCCGTGAATAGTTTTGATGTTGCAAAGCAGCAGCCTGAATGTTGTACTCCGACGAACACAACAGCCTGACGGCTGTGCCGCAGGACGAACTATTTCTTCCGTCCACGGCTATCCTGCAGGAACAAACGATCGATTTCGAGTTGCATGTCCGGGTTTGACTCCCAAGCGGCTTTAAGGGGATAAACGACCGCTTCGGTGGTGCCGTTGTTCTGATGCACGGCTTTCCAGTATCGAATGGTCAGCATTGCTTCTTCGAGATACGAAGAATTGTCGATAAAGAACTTCGGGTATTTTGCTGATGCTTCAAGCCACCGATTCATCGAAATTTCCAGCAGACTCTGAGCTTCTGAAATCTGAATCGTCCCGTCTGGTAAAACGACAGTGTATCCTCGGCCTTCCGCATATGCCTTTTTCGCATCAAAGAAAGCCTTGTGAGCTTCGATCGTCACCAGGTCCGCTTCGGTTTCTGCAAAGTCACGCCAGTATCGATAGTGAACCATGTCCACGCTGCCGCTCCACACCCTTCTCTGCATGCCAATGTCGATGCCATTGGTCTTTGCCATCGCTTCAAGCTCTGCTTCTGAGCTGTTGAGCATGTACTTGTGGTTGTCAAGACCAAGGAATTCGTATTTTCCGTAGTCGTTCATCCACTCATCATAGGCCTGCTTCCAGATCGAAGCAGTCAGTGTTTCACCGGGACTTTCTGCAGCCCCAGCCGAGGATTCGTCGGACACAGTCGCGGCCGTCGGTGTCGTCG
>JANOUN010000973.1:0-9638 GCA_031416875.1 Planctomycetota bacterium
GAAGGAACCATGACTGTGTAGGATTCTTCCTTCGGTTCAACAACAGTCTTGCACACAGTGCGAGTGCCTTCGCGCTGTTCTGTGTAAGGAACCATAACGGTGTATGATTCTTCTTTTGGCTCAACGATTGTTTTGCAGACAGTGCGAGTGCCTTCGCGCTGTTCCTGAACAGGTACATTGACAGTCACTGTTCGAGTTTCACAGACTGTTGTAGGAACCATGATCGTTCGGGAAACCGTTTCCCACGTGCCGCATGATGAAGCACCGCCGCAAGATCCTGAGTTGCATCCGCCAGCATTGCAACCGCTGTCGCATGAACTGACACCACATGGGCTGCAGCTTGACGCACAAGGTGCAGTGCAGCAGCGGCTGACTCGGTGACGACAATGACCAGCATCCGCAGACGCGGCCATGGCAACTACTGCTGCCAAAGATAATAATAGACGCATACTCTGTAACTCCTCCCAAAGGAAAACATTGATCAACCCATACCACCGGAATGCCCGACACCCCGCCAAGCATTGAATCCTGAGACTAAACATCTCATTTTATCAATAAGTCACAGACAGTGAATACACTACAAACTGTCCCGATGTCGCAGATTACCCATTGTGTTTAAAAAAAACAGCAAGAATTGCCAAAAGAGGACAAAGTTTCCGGAAAAATCCGGCTTCAAAATCGGAGATAATGATCGCGGCTGCTCCATCGACCGCCACAAGACATTTGCTGGGATTTCCGATCGGGGAGGGAAAGTACTTTGGGACACTTGGGGACACAACAGACTCGCCTTAAATTTGGAGAAAATTTGCGGAATTAATCGGCGATTATTTCGAGATCTGCAGAATGTTCGCCTTTGGGATTTTTTCCCAAAAAATGTGCGAACGTGATGCCTCGCATTTTGCTGTCAGTGGCTGACTTCTTAAACTGCCCACCCGTTGCTGCCTGGATTTCTGGATTTGTTTCACAGATCTTCTGTCTGCATGTTTCTGTGAATTAAGTCCCCGCTCCAGGTTCAAATTCAGTCAAACCGCCACTGGTAGTCTCCGCTTGAACAGTTCAGCGCGGGACCGTTCGTGAAAGACTGGGCTGGGACAAGTATTGTTAAGAATTGCAGGCCGCAGTCCCATGAAGTTCTGTCTTGTCGATCGCATCATATCGCTTGTCCCCGGTCAAACCATTTCCACCATCAAGCATGTTTCGATGGCGGAGGAATATCTGCAGGATCACTTCCCCGGGTTCTCAGTATTGCCGGGGGTAATGATGGTGGAGTGTCTCGTGCAGTCGTGTGCGTGGCTGTCTCGTGTGACCGATGATTTTAAGTTCAGTGCGCTGTTATTGAAGCAGGCCCGTGCGGTGAAATTCAATAACTTTTTGAAGCCGGGGCAAACGCTGGAAGTCACAGCGACAATGAGATCAGCCGATGATACGTCGGCAGAATTCATGGCATCAGGGACAGTTGGTGGTCTGTCTGCGGTCAGTGCAAGGTTGATTCTGTCAAAGGAAAACCTTGCAAGTCGCAATCCGCAACTGGCAGAAAATGATGCGAGGCTGATTGCATCGATGAAGGAACTTTTTGAGCAGATTAAGGGCGTTCGATAGTCCGTCACACGGATTCGCATTGATCCTGCATTTGCATTTCATTTACTCTGAGGAATTGAATACATGACAGTTCAGGGCAGAATTGCGCTCGTCACAGGCGGCAGCCGAGGCATCGGTCGGGCGATAGTGGAAGCGCTGGCTCGCAATGGTGCCAAAGTTGCCTTCGTCTATAATTCCAACTCTGCAGCAGCCGAAGAAGTCGTCGCGGTGCTTGCGGCGGAAGGGCATGAAACGTGGGCCATTCAGGCAGATGTGCGTTCCAAACCTGCCGCGGACAAAGTCATCGCGGACGTTGTCGAAAAATGGGGTAAGGTCGAAATCCTGGTGAACAATGCGGGCATCATTCGCGACGGACTGCTGGCCATGATGGATGCGCAGCAGTGGCAGGATGTCATCGACACCAATCTGACCAGCGTTTTTAATTTCTGTCAGGCAGCGACCCGCCAGATGATGTCTCAACGGTACGGTCGCATCATCAATATGTCGAGCGTCGCGGCAGACGTTTCCAATCCCGGACAGGCGAACTATGCGGCCAGCAAAGGCGGCGTGGAAGGTTTTACCCGCTGCGTCGCCACTGAACTGGCGCGCCGAGGAATCACGGCCAACGCCGTAGCACCCGGGTTTATCGAAACCGACATGACGGTGGCTGTCGTGAATGCGGCAGGCGATGAAATCAAAAAGAAAATTCCTGTGAGGCGACTGGGGCGACCCGACGATATTTCGAACGCTGTCCTCTTCTTTGCAGCCGATGAATCGTCGTATGTGACTGGTCAGATCCTCAAAGTCGATGGAGGGTTGACCCTGGGAGGCCTGTAGTGCTCTGTCAGGCTTAAAAAAAGGGCTGACTGTACCGTTTTCTGTGTGTCCGCCAATTGAAGCGAGGTTTCCGGACCTGGAACCACGAATGAACACAAATAGACACGATTGGAATGCTCAAAATTCGTGTTCATTTGTGTCGATTCGTGGTTCAAACTTCCAGCACATAGAATCCGGTAGAGTCAGAAAAAGGGGTCAGCGACGGTCTTAAACTAGGAACCAATAGTGCGCAGCACCCTTCGGGCCATTTGGCTATTGGTTATCGCGGTAGGGACCGCTGTTGCCAGCGGCCCCCCCGCACAGATCCGTACTTGAAGAACTACCTCATACGGCTCCTCCGTTGAGCAGGGACGGTCACGATGTAAACATCGCTACATGCCGTGCATGTGTACTCACAGTCAGTTACAGTATCCGGCACGGTGTCCGGTGTAACGGCAAGTCGCACATATCTACTCTTCGGTGACCTCCTTCCCTCCATGGACTCCGCCACCGGTGTTCCGGCTTTGTTCGCCCACTTCGTCGGTACTACGAAGTCATCTGAATTCCCGTCGGCGTTCATGTCAGAATTCCAAACCGGTTTATCCCGGCACACCCTGACATCTTTTCCAAGCCTTCGCGAACAAGTCGGCAAGGAAAAGTGTCGCTTGAGTTTGTTCTGAGACGAAACTCCACTACCCTTCTCTCACATCCGGCCAGGTGGCGAAATAGGCAGACGCACGGGACTTAAAATCCCGGGACCCCAACGGGTCGTACGGGTTCGATTCCCGTCCTGGCTAATTGAATGAAAATGTGATCGCTTTGAGGTATGTCCCGCGATCTTCAGTTCGTGCTGACCCGCCCGCCTGCAATCGGCGTCAATTGCATCGATACACATATATTCCTTGGCGCGGGCTTCGCCCCCAACCCATCGTCGAAAGCGGGACACAAGAACAGTGTTGTCATTCTCGCAGGAACAACATGCGGCAGAAAAATTGATGGCAGAAAGACCTCAATTCGTGGTCTGTATTTTTCTGCCCCTCATTTTTCTGCCAGACCTGACTTCTGCAAACAGACACCTGAAAAAATTTCGCGGGCAAACAGGAAATCTGGCGAGAAATATTCTCAGAAAAACAATACTCTCAACGTTTGCTGAGCAGGGTACTCAAGATTCGTGTTTCATGGTGGGACGGTTCTTAGGTCCTCTATGAGGATCTGCGTGGAGTTCATTGACCTAAAGTAGAATCCATTGAGAAATGGCTTTCGATGAGTGCAGGTGCAGGTGCAGCCGCGGCAGCAGCGGCTGTGGCGCAGGCGATCAAGGCCTCGGGCGCGATTGTCCGGGTTGAGCCGCAAGACTTCCTGCGTATCCTCAACCGTCAGCAGGAACCTCTGGTCGTGCAGGCATCAGGCGGGTTTTTCAGTACCAGCTACCAGTACCTCTCAAGCTACAAGGGCCTTGCCTTCTTCACTAAGGCACCATTCCCTTTAACTCTTCCCAGCGGCTGTGAAGTTGTCCAGTCGCAGAAGATCTGGATTCCCGGCTGATTTGTCGGACTGCTTCACAAGAAGTTGTGTTTCGCCGCGATTTGGCACAGTGAAGGCCGGATAACAGATCCGGCATGGGCTTCGCGAATGAGAATGCGGAGTGATGAACAAGGGCTGAGCAGAGTGGCATGCAGCACAACCGGAAGTCGGAGAAAAAGCTCCCACAGTTCACGAGTCGAGGTTGTTTGGCTATAAATCGAAGCACTCGCCAGATTCTGTGCCAACATTCGGAGACCCCGCAATGCTCCTTCACGGTCTAACGTTCAAAACGACTCACTGCAGTTTCCGTTCCAGAGCTTCATTTTTCAGCATTCTTATTCTGATTACGACAACGTGTGCCGTCGCACGGACGTCAAACGCGGGCTCCGACGAAAACGCAACAGCGACGGCTGAGATTCGCCATTCGGATCTGAGTGTTTACCGGGCGGACGATGGGACGCTGAAGCCAATTCGCACGACCGACGACTGGGAGCTGCGGCGACAACAGATCATCGCTGGGGCTCAAGCCGCGATGGGGGCCATGCCGACGCTTGAGAATCTGCCGGCCTTTGATGTGCAGTTGACCGAAGACGTTCGGATTGGCGAGGTACGGCGGCTGACGCTCACAATCGCTGTCGAGGGTTCGGATCGACTGCCTCTGGATTTGTATCTTCCAGAATCGCTGGCTGATATGGTCGATGTGAAAGACCTGGTGAATGCAGGATCGCCGTCGAAGCTGGCTGCGGTCGTGGCGCTGCATCCTACCGGCGCTGCAGGAAAACGTATCGTGGCGGGCGAAGGCGGGAAATCGGGGCGACAATATGGTCTGGAACTGGCTCTGCGCGGCTATGTCGTGATCGCGCCGGACTATCCGTCGTTTGGACAATACGACAAATACGATTTCGAGCACGACAAGTACGTCTCCGGTACGATGAAAGGAATCTTTAATCATCGTCGCTGCGTCGATTTTCTTTCAGCGTTACCGTTTGTGGACGCGGATCGCATCGGCGTCATCGGACATTCGCTGGGTGGACATAATGCGATTTTCCTTGGAGCGTTTGATGAACGAGTCAAAGTGATCGTCTCAAGTTGTGGCTGGTGTCCGTTCCATGACTACTACAGCGGCGATATTAAGGGCTGGACGAGTGATCGCTACATGCCGCGTCTGCGGGATGTTTATGAACTCAACCCGGACAAAGTTCCGTTTGATTTCTACGAATTGATTGCAACTCTGGCCCCGCGGACATTTGTCTCCGTATCGCCGGTGCGCGATGCCAACTTTGATGTCAACGGTGTCCGCAAAGCGATCCCCGTAGCCGGTTCGATCTATTCTCTGTTCAAAGCCCGCGAAGAGTTGATGCTGTTAACGCCGGACTGCGAACACGACTTTCCGACGGACATGCGTCTGCAGGCCTACAACGTGATTGATCGAGTCCTGAAGCACACGCCGAATGATTTTGAACCGGACTTTGCCGGAGAATTGCCGCGAATTCCCGCCCGCTCACCTGCGGAGGCAATGGCCTCGTTTCAGGTGATCGATGGCTTTGAGATGCAGCAGACCGCCGCGGAACCATTGTTGACAGATCCGGTGGCAATGTCCTTCGACGCCGACGGTCGGTTGTTTGTCGCGGAAATGAATGACTACTCTGAACAGGCGACGGAACATCTGGGCCGCGTGCGGATGCTTGAGGATTCTGACGGCGACGGACGATTCGATCAGAGCCATGTGTTTGCTACTGGCTTAAGCTGGCCCACGGCCATTATCTGTGCGAACGGCGGCGTGTTTGTCGCGGCCGCCCCGGATGTCTTCTTTTTGAAGGATTCCGATGGCGACATGAAGGCCGACGTGAATGAAGTGGTCTTCACAGGTTTTGAGCGATCCAATGTGCAGGGCCTGATCAACAGTTTTCACTGGGGACCGGACAATCGGATTTACGGTTCTGCGAGCACCGTGGGCGGTTCGATTTCCAGCTCGAAACATCCGGATCGCGCGGCATTGCAGTGTCGCGGTCGTGATTTTTCGTTTGATTCGAACACATTGGAACTGCGAGCGGAAACCGGTGGCGGTCAGCACGGCATGTGCTTCGACGACTGGGGTCATCGCTTCGTGAGTGCCAACAGCGATCATGCGCAAATGATTGTTTATCGCGACCAGTACCTGGCCCGTTCCCCGCTGCCTTCTGCCGCCCCGGCCCGTGTCAGCATTGCCGTGGATGGCGGTCAGGCACCGGTGTTTCGCATCAGCCCTGTCGAGCCGTGGCGGATTGTGAGAACTCGCCTGCGTGCGTCGGGGCTTTCAAAGGGAATTGTCGAAGGAGGCGGTCGTCCGGCGGGCTACTTCACAGGGGCAACAGGCATTACGATCTATCGCGGCGACGTATGGCCGGCTGACACCAAAGGTTTGGCCATTGTGGGCGACGTGGGCAGTAACATCGTGCATCGCAAAAAACTGACGGCCGAGGGAGTGATCTGGACAGCGAATCGCATGGACGAAGGTCGTGAACTGGTTGCGTCAGAAGACATCTGGTTTCGTCCGGTGCAGTTCGCGAACGCTCCTGACGGTTGCCTGCAGGTGCTCGACATGTATCGGGAAGTGATTGAGCATCCCGCGAGTCTGCCGCCGGAAATCAAGAAGCATCTGGATCTGACCAGCGGACGCGATCGCGGGCGACTTTATCGAATCGCTCCGACAGGCTGGAAACCACGTCCAGTGCCGCAGCTCAGCAAGGCCACAACTGCCGAACTGGTGGCCCTGCTGGAACATCCGAACGCCTGGCACCGCGATACTGCGTCACGGCTGATCTTCGAGCGACAGGATGCGTCGGCAGCGGATGGAATTCGGCAGCTGTTGAGGAACTCGACATCTGGTTTGGGAAGGTTCCACGCGATTGGAAGTCTGGAAGGACTGCATGCATTGACGGCGGACGACGTGATCGTGGGGCTCAGAGATTCGGTGGCCGGCGTTCGCGAACGAGCGGTCCTTGCGAGTGAAAGTTTTGCAACCTCCGTTGATGTTCTCACGGCGCTCGCGGCAATGACTGATGACGAGAACGCACGCGTCAAAATGCAGCTGGCCTTTTCGGTGGGTGAGTTTCCGTCGTCTGCCATGCGACAGGACGCATTACAAAAGCTGCTTGCGAAGTCGGGGCAGGATCGCTGGATTCGTACGGCGGTGTTCACATCGCTGGGCACCGAAGCAAGCGCCGCATTCGAATCGCTCGCAACCATGCGCGACGCTGTGCCGGCAGTTGCCAGCGTGGCACTGACTGAACTGGCTGATCTGGTGGCGAGAAGAACTTCAGATGACGCTGGCTGGGTAAAGATTGCTGCTGTGATCGCCGCACGGCGCGATGATCCTGCGATGCAGGTGAAGTTGCTGCAGGCAGTCTTCGCGGGAAACAAAGCAGCTCAGAGCAGTTCGTCGTTTGAGCAGCTGACTGCAGAATTGCTTGAGTCCGCTCGCACAAATGCTGTTGACGGCAAACTTTCCGACGAGCAGCGGGCGGCGGCATTGAGTACCTTCAGTTTGTCGTCCTTTGCGAAAGACGGTGAGCTGTTGCTCGGTTCGCTCGAATCCGTTCAGCCGCCGACCGTGCAGGAGGCGGCGCTCGCGACACTGTTGCGGTTTTCGGACGAGCAAGTTGCGTTGCAACTGCTGGATCGTTGGGCGGGCTTGTCGCCGAAGCTGGCCGAACACGTACGGGACGGACTGCTGGGACGTACGTCCTGGGCTGTGCTGCTGCTGGATGCGATGTCTGGCGGCCGCCTTCCGGCGGCCACATTGAGTCCCTCGGATTTGCAACGTCTGGCGAGTGTCCCGGATGATGCGGTGCGTTCCCGTGCGATCCGGTTGCTGGAGACCATGACCAGTTCCACACGCGAAGACGTCCTTCGTTCGTATCAGGTCGCTCTCACGTTAAAGCCAGACCGCGACAAGGGGGCAGCGTTGTTTAAGCAGCATTGTTCGGGCTGTCATCAGATCGGGAAAGTCGGGTTTCAGGTTGGTCCGAATCTGGCGACGATGAAAAACCGCGGCCCGGAAGCGATTCTGACAAATGTGCTCGACCCGAATCGCGAAGTGAATCCTGCCTGGCGAGATTACATCGCTGTCACCACGGACGGACAGACACACAACGGTGTTCTGATCGCGGAATCCGCGAGCGTGCTCACATTTCGCCGTGCTGAAGCCAAAGAAACCAGCGTCTTGCGAAGCGACATTGAAGCACTCCGAGACACCGGACGCTCGCTGATGCCCGAAGGACTCGAAAAGAATCTTGATACGCAGTCCATGGCCGATTTGATCGCATGGCTGATGACGGTGCAATAAAATACCGGAGTAGTGTTTAAACTCCTGTTCTGCAGCGGAGATCCGTCCGTTTTCAGCGTTAATGACTGAATCGCCGCCAACAACGCAACTCAGTCGCTCCGCCGACTGAGATTGCCGGGATACCACACTTTCGAAAGCAGGTTCACCATGACACAAGCCATCGTCGATCCGGGAGAACTGCGTCGATTCGCGCAAATGCTCCGACGCTTTAATGAAGAACTCAGTGAAAAGACGGCCGCCATTGCAGGGCAACTCAGTCATCTCGGCCAAACCTGGCGGGATCAGGAACACCTGCGATTTTCGGAAGAGTTCGTCGGCAATATGAAAGCGCTCAACCGGTTTGCGGAATCCAACGAGCAATTCATCCCCTACCTGCTTCGCAAAGCGCAGTTGGTGGAAGAGTATCTTCAGCAGCAATAGTCTGCCGCACCGGCACACGGCTATGTGCGCTGACGGACATGGAATTTCTCACCGGGAGGACTCGCTTGGTATGACTTCATACCAACCCGAAGCGCCAGCGAGGCCTTCCTGCGATTCCGGCCTTTTGCGCAGCAGGCCGTTTGCGTTCATGAAGTTCGCGTGTTGCGATTTGGCTAGGGTCCTCGCTGGCGCTTCGGGTTAATATGGCCCCACCGACCCCGAAGCGCCCCCGAGGCCTTCTTCCCGGTTTCTGGTTATTATGCTTTTGTTCATCCGTCCGCGAGCATTCGGGGCGAGCGGGGGATCGAGCGAAATTCGGGTAGCTTCGCTGGCGCTTCGGGGAGGTGGCATGTGGGGGGAGCCTCGCTGGCGCTTCGGGTTAGTATTGTCGAGAGGATTGTATGAATCGAGCGCGCCCGAATGAGGCACCGATGCCGGATCCACTGGCATTCTTTCTGACGTGGCCCACCTATGGCACATGGCTGCCAGGAGACGAACGCGGATGGGTACTGTATTCTGTCGGACGTCAGTCCCCGGATGAGTTCCGCAGACGCATTGCAGAAATCCGAATGACCGAAGACGCCTGTCGTCTTGACCCAGAACAACGCAAGCTCGTAGAGGCCACAGTCATGCGCCATTGTGAAATTCGCCGCTGGGAACTGTTCGAGGTGAACTGCCGCTCAAATCACCTGCATGTGGTCTTCAATGGCAATCTTCATCCGGACATCATGCGGACTCAGTTCAAGGCCTGGTGTACCCGGCGTCTGAAGGAACGTGACATCGCTCGCGGCATGGCGTGCGCTGATCTGCGCGAAAACTGGTGGGCCGAACGCGGCAGCTGTCGTTACATCAACGATCACGCCAGCCTCGAAGCAGCACGGTTGTATGTTCGAGATGCCCAGGACCACCCCGGTGCATACTAACCCGAAGCGCCAGCGAGGCCACGATCCATCATACCACTAACCCGAACCGC
>JANOUN010000974.1:0-2083 GCA_031416875.1 Planctomycetota bacterium
GCCGGAACGGCGCTGCGCTTGGTCCGGCCTACAGACTGAACCCAAGTTCTTAGTTCTGACAGAGTACGAGACAATCCTGAAAAGTCTGCTTTCGTTCGACCACCGTATGTGGTGAAATGGCATTCCCGCATCGACATTGTCGTCCGCACTTGTCCGCTCTTCAACCTGCCGGGGCCAATGAAATCGCTGGTACAAAGACTGAAAGTGCCTTTGGTTCCAGCCGAAAGATCGCTGGAGTGTGGCCGAGCAATTCTCCGTCGGCAGTGATTCTGCGCGAACGATGAACCGGGCGAATCTCGATCTCTGTGTCATGCATCGTGAACACGGTGTGGACGGGGTCCAGTGTCCCGCTCCAGAGCGCTGGAATCAGCGGCAGCACATGCCAGCTGCGTTCGATCTCCAGACTATAGAGATCAAAACGTCCATCGTCGATTTTAGCGTCTTTGTGGATCGTCAGACCGCCGCCGTAGTTGCGTCCATTGCCGACCGCAACCTGCCACGTCTTCGTTGTGCGGCGTCCTGCGCTGGAAATAATTTCCACAGTGAATGGTCGACAATGCAGCATCGCTCCCATGGCCGCCCAAATGTACGCCAGCACGCCCCAGCGTGATTTCGCACCCTGTGACAATCGCCTGGTGACACTCTCTGAGACGCCGATACTCGCCACATTCAGAAACGGCCGATCGTTCACCCAGCCAACGTCGATCGACTTCCTGTGCCCCACAAGAATGACCTCGCATGCGGCTCGCAGGTCAGTCGGCAGCTGCAGCGTGCGAGCCAGATCGTTGGCAGTACCCAGCGGTAATATCCCCAGCGGAAGCTGGACTTTCAGGAGACTCTTCAGCGATCGATTGATTGTCCCGTCGCCGCCGCCCAGAATAATCATGTCCACGTGCGGAGCGTGCTGCAGAATCAGTTTCGAAGACTCATCGCCGGGTGCCTCCGGTTCGATAAGATCCAGTCCTCCATCCGTCAGTTGCGTACGGACGTGATCGCAATTGACCTGCCCTCGACGTGACTTTCTGTTGACAAGTAGGAGAGCCCGCTGCCGCATTCTGAATTCGCACGCTTATTTATGACTGCCAACAACTTCAATGTCGATTCATCATACTGATGCTGGCCACTCTGTGCGAGGCGATCAGTCGAAAGTCGCGCCAAAATGGACCATAATCCGCGCGCATTGTGCGATTTCTCACTGCGAATTCCTTTCGGCAAGAAGAAATGCTGGCAACCACTCTCCCTGACTCTCATCATTGCTTTCGGCACGATTGATGCGAATCAATGTGTCCAAAACTGCGGTGACGGATTCCTTTCAGTGATGATCGGCGGCAATGGGATCTGCGCACCCCGCGAGTTGAGATGCCGACAGTGAGTGAAGTTGCTTGCACAATTGAACAGATGAATTTGGTAAACAGCCTGTGCCGACGAAACAATTGATGACTTTTCATGAAGTACAAGGGGAACGGCGATGATTAACGAACAAACAATTCTGGGAAACTGGAACGAAATCAAAGGTAAGCTGTAGAGTAAGTGGGGCTCGCTCACCGACGACGATCTTGCCGTGCTTCAATGGCAATGTGGATCAGTTGCTGGGTGCAATTCAGCGAAAAACTGGCGCGGCGCGAGAAAGCATTGAGCACTTTCTCGGACAAATCACTTCAGGCGGCGCTGCCGCGATCAGTGGGGCCGGTGACTCGGCTCGCGCGGGTGCTCATCAGGCAATGGAATCCATTCAGGCCTCGTCCCACACTGCCGCAGCGGCAGTGCGCGAAGGATATGCGGATGTCGAGGCCATGGTCAGGAAACGGCCTGCTGAATCGTTGCTGGCTTGTTTCGGTGTTGGGCTGGTCACGGGAGTTGTTGTCTCACTGCTCCTTCAGCGAAAGTAGAAACCCAGCGCGGGCTTCGCGCGCAACCCAACGGAGCCTTGTGGTGCTTAGGAATTGGCTTTGTGCTGGGGTGGAAACTCAAGCCCTGGTAGGCACATTTTGTAGCAGAAATCGCAGGAATTCGGATCGCTCTTCCAGTGCTGACACTCTAATCCAGGTTCAACATCAACTGTGGCAAGAGAGACTCGATGGCG
>JANOUN010000975.1:0-8473 GCA_031416875.1 Planctomycetota bacterium
CCCCCCCCCCGGTGGGGGCCCCTCCCGCTGCGGTCCCCGGCCTATGCCCCCCTGCCGCTCGCCTTTCATTCGGCGCAAGTCGAATTCTCGGCACAGGAGTATACACCAACGCGAGACTTCGAAGTGGTTTGTGAGGTCGAAGGACGGCAGTCGGATGTGGTCGTGGTGCCGCATCAGCGCGGCGACGATGGCTACTTTCTGATTCAGCTGACTCCGCCGGGCGCGGATGGCAACTGGCAGCGTGAAATCCTTCCGGACGGTGAGCCGTTGCAGATTGTGCTGCTGTGCGATACGTCGATGTCGATGGATTCTGAGAAGCGTCGGGAGCAGTCCGAATTTGTCGCCGCAATTCTTGCGTCTCTCGGGCCGGACGATCGTTTTCAGCTCGTCGCTGCGGATGTGGCAACCGCCTGGGCTTCCGCGGAACCCATGGCGGCCAACGCAGACAACATCGCCGCGGCGACGAAGTTTTTGAATGACCGTGTGTCGCTCGGGTGGACGAACCTGGATCAGGCGTTCGATGATGTGCTCAGGAAAGCTCCGGCGAATGCCCATATCGTGTATATCGGTGACGGCATTGTTTCGGCAGGTGACACCGATCCAGCCGCGTTTGTGAAACGACTGCAGCAGCTGGCGAGCGGGGGACGTCAGTCCCCTGATGACCGCACTGAACAAGTACCCGTGGAAAAAACGAATGCCGAGCGGAATCGCAATCAGGGGGTTGACACCCCCCGCTCGCCGGGAAATTTCACGCTCCATGCAGTCAGCGTGGGTAATGCCAATGATGCCGTCGTGATGCGTGGCATCGCGAATGTAGGCGGCGGGTCAGCGCGTGCCATCAGCGGTGAACAGACGCCGCAGATTTCCGCTCTGGAATTGCTGAATGAGATCGCTCAGCCGGGCCTGCGGGATCTGAATGTGGAATTTCGCGGTTTGAAAGTGGCGGCCGTCTATCCCGAGCGATTGCCGAACGTCGCCGCGGGCACGCAACAGATTCTTGTCGGTCGTTATCTTCCCGAGGGTGCCGATCAGCAGGGGGAGATCATTGTGACGGGCAAGCGAGGTTCCGAAGAGGTCCGTTATGCAGCCAGGGTGAATCTGAAAGATGCGGAGGAAGGAAACTCGTTCATTCCACGACTTTGGGCTCGCGCTCATCTGGATCAGTTGCTGGCTCAGGGCGGCAGCCAGACAGTCCAGGATGACATCATACGGCTGTCGGAAGAATTCCATATCATCACGCCGTACACGTCGTTGCTGGTCCTGGAAACGGACGCCGATCGCGAACGCTTTGGAGTTCAACGTCGCTATGAAATGCGCGACGGCGAACGGTTCTTTGCGGACGGTCGCGACAATGCCAACTTTGATTTGCTGCAGCAGCAAATGAAGCGCGCGGGCGACTGGCGGTTAGGAATGCGGCGACAGATTCTGAGCAGCCTCGCCGGGCTGGGCCGTGATGCCAATGCGTTTCAACAAAACGTTCAGAGGCTTGAGCAGCTCAGGAGCCATTCACTTTCACGGGGCACGTATCCGATGTCAGAGATGCAGATGGCAGGCGGAAGTCTTGGCGATTACGATTTCTTAATGAGCGACGGTGTCTCGGTGACAGGAGGATTTGGTGGCAGTGGTGGATTTCGAGGCGGGCTTGGACTGAACGATTCATTGAGTGAAATGGACTTCAGCATGCCAATGGACGACCGATCGTCCCATGAATTGTCCTCGTGGAACTTCATGGGTCGTCAGGAAGAGGAGAAACAGCTCGAGGAATTCGGCGAATCTGACAGAAAAGATTCGCTTGAAAAATTCGACGTTGATGAGGACTTGTTGGTGGGTCTGGCGGACAAAAAGGAATCGTTCGGTCGGCGGACGAGGGATTTTTCTGCCTTCGAATCTCTTGACGGCAACGGCGACTATGGATTGGAAGGGCTCTTCGACGGAAGGATTGCAGAGAAGGCGAAGGTCGCCAATACGCGTGGTCTGAGCCTGTTTGTAGAAAACTCGAACGAGTACTACAACGGCCGATATGATTACAACCAGCCGGACTATACGTCGTGGGTCAACACCCTGTTTCCCGCCCTCGGCCCCGCAGCCGGGCCAACTGAGCCAGTCAAAGATCCGGAACACTGGTCGCCGGAAGCGATTGCTCTGGCAAACAGCTTGTTGCGGACGGATGCACTTCTGGCCCTCGACGGCGGTATCGAAATGCACCGAGATACAGAGCATATGGACCCTCGCTGGAACCGTTCTTCCGGGCGCAGCATTGACCAGGTCCTGTATTCTCCCACGGCATGGCTCACGCGCGGAAACAATATCGGCGAACAGACGCTCGTGAATTACTGCGATGCGAACGAACACAGCATCTATTCACAGGCATTCCATCTCGGCCGAAGCCGCGAATCAGCAGCGAGTGAACTGAAACTGCCGCCGTTGAGTCTGAACGATTTCTCATTGTCGCCATTGCAACGCATGTACGCCAACTGGAACGTCGCCATTGAGCCAGCAGGAGACAATCAGGTCCTGCTGAACCTGACGATGAAGGACACAGCGAACGCCGTACGTTTCACAATTGACACAGCTCGGCATGTGTTGCTGAAACATGAGGTCCTGAACGACGGCAAGGTCACGAATACGACGTCCTTTGACGACTTCGTCGAACTGGCTGGCACTTGGTGGGCTCGTAGAATTGTCCTGACCAACGATCAGGAACAGGTGCTCTCTGATACGCAGCTGAACTTTCAGGCCCGGACGAAGGACGAGTACGCTCAACGGTTGCAGCAACTTCTCGCGGACAAGCCGACGGTGCAGTTTGTACGCGAACCGTTTGTGACACTGAAGCAGGCGCGTCAAAGAGTGGCTGACGGGGCGGCGACATTCGACGATCGTCTGGCAATGATCCTCCACAACGCGCAGATTCAGCAGTGGGATGAAATGTGGAAGCATGTAGATGCTGCTGAAAAACTTGCTGTGGAAAAATCTGGCGTCCGCTGGATCCGCACAGTCCTGTTGGCCACGATTCGACGCAATGAAGAAGCGCGGCAGAGGCTGACAGAGGAAGCACAGCGTCTTGCACCAGTTGCGACGCCGGGCGAAGTGTTCCTCGCGGAGTTCATCCTCGGTCACGCGAACACCGTCTCTTCAACTCCCGAATTCTACGCCGTGCATCAGTTGCTCAAACCGGTCTACGCCCGTCCGCTGGCAGAGAAAGTTCCCGCAATTCCGCAGCGTTGGCCAAACGACAACGCCGCCGAACAAGGCATTCGCGAAGCAATGGCCCAGCGGATCATGGAAATCTGGAACGAACGGGAAGCGTCGAGTCAGGAACGGATGGGTCGCAGTGAAGACGTCCTGCAATTGCGGCGTGCGATTGCAGAATCGATGCCGTGGAATGTCTACTCGCAGCAGGACTATGCGAATCGGCTGCAAACCGCCGGACAGCCGGATGAGGCTCTCGCATGGCTGCGTCAGGAACTGGCTCGACCGCAACGAAATCCATACGACGACGATGTTCTGCGAACTGCCGTTGCGGATCTGTTCCGCAACCAGAGCAGGTGGGACGAGTTGCAGAAGTGGACGACCGAGTGGATCGCCAGGAATCCCGAAACAAACTCGTACTACTCGGCCTATGCCCACCATCTGGCGGCGCTGGTGTTCAATGACCAGCTCGACGCTGCGTACGCTGTGGCCGATCAATGGCTGAGAGAAGGTCGAGTTGAGGGAAAAATGACGATGCTGCAGCAGATGCGATTTGACGCCGCGCTGAATTTTGCGAACGGGCAGGTGCCGAATCTCAACTTCCAGCGAGTCGATGAGCGATGGTTTGCGCCGCTGGCAGAGACCGCCCGGTTTTTTGTCCGCCATCCGCATCACTTCGATATCGTATCCCGCTGCACGTCGAATTACTACTTCGGTCAAAGCGACGTCGCTGATCAACTGCGTGGCGAATGGCTGACCCTGCTGCGAAACGAAGGGGCGACACTGTCTGCGGCTCAATGGAGTGCTCTCGTCGGCTGGACGCTGAGCGGGCGGCTGGAGTTGACGGAACCAATTGATGACCGTAAACAATTGGACGCGACAGAGGTTCCGGACAGCGTCTGGGAACAAATCTCAGCGACATTGAAACAGCGCTGGCTGCAGGCGGAAGACAAGGATCAAAAGCGCCTGTTGAGCGAAGCACTGGTGACTGTCTACGCCAGCCGATTCCGCGAAACGAAGTTGTTGCCGTTCCTGCGAGAACGGATCGCCGCTGCGATCAATGACGACAAGCCTGCCTACATCGCCGTGCTGTTCGAAAACCTGCTGACGACCGCATGGTCGCATGAAATTGAAACGGAAGCCCTGGTTGTGCTGCAACAGTTGAGCCCGGCTGCGAATGCCTCAGAACAGCTGACGGTTGAATTGCCAGCGCTGTATCGCCTGGTCGATGCGATGCTCGCGAACCGCATTGCAGCCGGCGAAAAACTGCTACACGATCAGGGCGAACTGGACAAGTTGACGCGCCAGGAACTGGCAGAAAGGAATGCCGAGATCCGGAAGACAGCCCGCACAGCACTCGCCGCACGACTGTCGGAACTGGCCCGGGGATCTGACGCGCCAATGGCGGCTTGGTTCCGCATTGAACAACTCTGGCTCGATGTCCAACATGGGCAAAACCTTGTCGAGGCAGAAACTGCCTGCTGGCAGATTCTGGGCAACGAACCGCCGAAGCTGAATGACGAGAACGCCCCTGATGATGCTGACGCCGATCCCGCAGCCGAAGAAGAATTGTCGGTGTCAGAGCAGGCAAGAGAATTCTTCGACGTGCAGTTGAAGCGCCGTGCGTTTGCGACCGTGATGAATCTGACCGTGCGTTCGAAGGCCCCTGCGGAAAGTGTCGAGCGATTGTTGAAATACGTCGATGCCGGGATTGCCAACGGTGGCGATTCAGCCATCCCGTGGCGACAGGTGAAATTCCGTTTGCTCATTGCGCTTGATCGAGCGGACGACCTGGAACGTGAACTTCGGGAATGGATTCGCATCGATGTTTCCACCGCATCCTGGCGACAAATTTTGGCTCGTCTGCTGGCTGAACGCGGCAAGCTGGACGAAGCCATCCAGCTGTTTGAAGCGTGTGAAAAGGACAAGTTGCTGACGGCATCGGATTATCGGCAGTTGTCCGACTGGTATCTCGTATCCAATCGCCGTGGCGATTATGAACGCAGCCGTATCGAATCCTTCAAACAACTGCCGGAAGACTCGTTGCAACAAATGTTGTATCAGACTCAGAACCACTGGTCGCGAGCCGATATCCCGCTGCCGAGCGAACTGAATGACGACACGCTGTTCGCACTGCGAGCACTGTTTGAGAAATCGGCTGCTCCGGAAAGCTATTTCTATCAGGTTCAGGCATTGTACGGAGCGTGTCGCGATTTCCGACTGCCGCAGATGGTTCCCGACGCAATGCTCGGCCGGTCGCCACAGCAGGTGTATTCGTTCCTGCAGGGGCTTCAGAATTACGTACTCGCGGAAATTCGCAATGAGGCGACGGCGGATGAGATTCTGGTTCGAGTCAACCAACTGCGCGAAGGCGAACGAACAGTCACAGATCTGCGAGCCCTCGATCTGCTGGAAGCACAGATTGAGCGGAAATCCACTGAGCTACTGAACCAGCCTGGCCCGCACATCGACGCCTGCCTTGCGGCAATGCAGCGTGGATATCAACGAGAATGGGCGGATGGCGAACCGAGAATGATGGCGACGTTTCTGTTTCAGCTGGGTGCCTTGCCGAATGAGAAAATGAAAGCCGAACAGCTTCGCGAATTGAGGGAATTGCGGAACACGGCTGCGGCCTTATCGCGAGATCACCTGTCAATCACGATGGATCTTTGTCAGCTTCTGTTCGTCAGCTATGGCGAACGCGATGAAGCTCTGCGACAGATGGAAATCGAAGTCCGAGACTATACGCAGGCAAACAAAGGTACGTGGCCTTTTGCCGACAACGAGATCCTCAGCCGTTATGTCACGCTGCTGGAAGCTGCCAATCGCCACGCAGTCGGCGAACAGTTATTACAAAAGTTCATCGCTCAGCCGGCCAACGCGGAACAGACGAAATGGCTGAAGGACCGCATGATGTCACTCTACAATAATGCATTGGAACACGATGGTGCCGTGTCGATCGGCACAGGTCGAGTCAATCTGTTTGCGCCGATTGTCGCTCTGAGTCTTGCCGAATTGGATGCAGCCCCGGACGAAAACGTGCGGTATACCCTGGTGACTCGACTGACCGGAACATTCGATACGGCACATCGTCATCAGCTGGCCGGAACGAAGGAAGCCGTGCAGAAGTTTGCGTTCGCAACACTACCCGCCGTGCTGAAACGCCAACAGCAGCAGTACCGCAGTACAGCAACGCATCCGCTGCAGCTTATGCGTGATGTGCTGGATGCAAGGATGTCGCTGCAGTATGTCGTCGAACGCATGGAACAGTATCCGCAGCGGTTTGAAACGCAATACGACAATTCATGGAATGCGTTTGGATACGAAGTGTCAGCACGCCGCGCTCAGGCTGGGAGCACGGACCTTGATGCCCGCATTCTGAAGCTGACGATTGCTCGCCTGGAGTTTTATCTGCACACAGGAGAGTCGAATCACTTCCAGATTTTCTACAACGGCTACGATGAGTTCTGGAAAGAAAAGGCCGCGGAATTTGCTGCCACTGCGGAAAGGATTCTGAACGAACGTCGTTCTTCCGGACGTCGTGCGATGACCGTGGCGCAGTATTTTCGCAATGGCCTCTCCATGGTGCCACGTGCGATTGAGATTCTGCACATCGCTCACGGCAACGGAATCCTGAACGAATCCGAGCAGTACACGCTGGTCACATGGCTGCGTGAAACAAATCGCTTTGCCGAAATGATTCCGATTCTGGAACCACTGGTGAAGCATCATCCGGATTCAATGCAGTATCGAATCGACTTGATGGCCGCGTGGTTTCACACCCAGCGTTTGGAACAGCTGCAGACGCTGATCACGCAGACAATCACCCACTTCCATGCGGGCGGGCGGTGGACGGAAGGCAATGTCGGGATGTTTGCAACAGGTTTCATCGGCGTAGGTGACTGGACGCAGGCGCGGCAGTACTTCACCGAAGCGATCGCGCAGCATCAGCGGGCAAACCCTGGCAGCGGATTGAACGACAACACGCTGTCTCAGTATTATCAGAATCTCGCCAGCGCGGAATCTGCGCTGGGAAATACCAAAGAGGCCGTCACGGCGGCGATGTCTTCGATTGTGTGCTGGGACGCTCGTCACGAATACCGAACCTACGCGCTGAATGCTCTCAGCAGCGCAGTGCATGCATCCAAAGATCTGGACGCGTTTGTGGCGCAGCTGGATGCAGAGGCCGCTCAGTCCGGACAGGACAATCCGATCCTCCGGAAAGCGATTGGTCAGACGTACCAGAGTCGCAATGAACATCGCAAGGCGATTGCTCAGTTCAATCTGGCTCTGGAATTGCAGCCCAATGACAAAGAAACACATCAGGCCCTGATCGTGTGCTGGGACGCCGTAGAGGACAAAGCCGCCGCGAGTTCGCAATTGCTTGATCTGATCGACCTGCAGCGGCATGATTTGACGCTGTATCAGCAACTCGCCACACGCATGTCAGACAATCCACTCGAAGCCGAACGCGCTGCGACATCGATCATCGAATCATCGCCTAACGAAGCCGAATCGCACGCCGCGATGGCCGAACTCCGGCAAACTCAGAACCGCTGGGCCGAAGCCATCCCGCACTGGGAACAAGTCGCCCGTTTCCGCAAACTGGAACCGACAGGTCTCCTGAAACTGGTCGAAGCCCAGATTCACGAAAAGCGATTCACCGAGGCAAAGCAGACTCTTCAAACGCTGAAGCGTACGGCATGGCCATCGCGATTCGGTGACGTGGAATCACAGATTCGTCAACTGGAAGAGCAGGTGCCGAAGGAATGAGACACGGCGCGTGTGTCGTCAGAACGCGGAATTTGGGTTGAGTCTGTAGGCCGGACCAAGCGCAGCGCAGTTCCGGAAATTGCCACACACCTCCCGCAACGGCGCTGGGCTTGGTCCGGCCTACCCCAAATTCAAGCATGGGTGTCGCCCTTCTCATTCGTCAATTTGCGGGAGTCCACGCGAAGCATCAGCCAAACCGTTGGCCCGATCACCAGAAGCATGCCGAGAAGCGAATGGATCTGCAGCGAGCGGTTCCAGAAAACGACGTCGAAGATCATTGCGAAACCCACCTGAGACAATCCGATGACCGAAACACGAGCCGGTGCTCCAGCCGCGAACGCGCGCGTCAGCAGAAGTTGTCCGATCGTCGCGGAGATGCCCACTCCAAGTAAATAGACAGGGGCGGGCCAGGAGGCAGTCAGTTGTAACCCCAGGGCCTGCTTTGAAGGAACCGCGAGCATTGTCGCCAGCACGATCAGAACAGACACAGCAGAAAAGTGTACGACGATGG
>JANOUN010000976.1:0-1607 GCA_031416875.1 Planctomycetota bacterium
GGGTGACGAATACGTCAAGGCTCCTCGCCGTCCTGCAGCGATTCTCGGCGCGCGAGCGAAACTGCCAGGCGTGGTGCCAGCGTGGCTGCTGCTGGGGTCTGACGCCTCAATCTTTGGCAAAAACCCAGCAATTCGTTCGACGTGATTCAGGCTCATCAATTCTTCCCTGGGCGTAACTCTTGGGCTCAATGCCATGCACAAAGTGTGCGGTTTGCACACGCATTCGAATCGTACTCGTCAGCCAGCAATTTGCAACGAGTTGTTACGTGAAAGAGCAGAAAGGCCAAACCTGCGAGTCAAGTTTTCGGTGCGATGGCGGAACGAACATATGTAGGATGGACATTCATGTCCGTCGCATGGCCACGAAACGCCGTCGAAGCGAAGGTTAATGTGCCTTGACAGCCGTTCGACAATGCGACGGTGTCTGGCGAATATGTGAATTTGTAGGGTGTGACAAGCGACAGCGCCGGCACACCAGACCGGTGATTCGGTGTGCCTGTGCGTTGCTTGTCACACCCTACGGGTTGCCCAACGTTAATAACTGGCCAGCCGTGATTCGTCATTGCAGAGAGACGACAATGAGGCGACGTCTCATTACAATGTTGCCGTCCATCGCGATTCCCCGCAATTGAACTTGTTCTCCCGCCCACCTCTGCCACGCAAAGTCCAATCGATGAATCTTTCCACGCGACTCTTTCTGGTCCTGATCTCCTCCATCCTGATCCTGACGTCCGACACGGTCTGTCTCGCTGACGAGGCGCTGAACAGTCTGACCGAAGCGGAAAAACGCGGCGGCTGGAAACTGTTGTTCGACGGCAAGACCACCGATGGCTGGCGCAGCTATCGTGCTGAGAAACTGAACGAAGGCTGGGCCGTGAAAGACGGTTTGCTCGAACGCGTCAGCAAGGCGGCTGGAGATATTGTCACCTCGGAAGAATACGAGAACTTTGAACTGTCACTGGAATACCGGATCTCGAAGGGCGGCAACAGTGGCATCATGTTTCACGTGACAGAAGTTCAGCCGCAGCCATGGCACAGCGGGCCTGAAGTGCAGATTCAGGACAATGTGGATGGCCACGATCCGCAAAAATCCGGCTGGTTGTATCAACTCTACAAACCCGTCAAACCCGCCTGGGCGACGCAATTTGAAAACCAGGTCGGATTCAAAGGCAGCGACATCGACGATGCCACTCGACCTGCCGGGGAATGGAATCTCGTCTACCTGCGAATCTCGCCGCGACAATGTGAAGTCGCGATCAACGGCGTCAGTTACTATTACTTCCACAAAGGGGACGACGAGTGGAATCAGCGAGTTGCCGCCAGCAAGTTCGCGGCCTTTCCTCTGTTCGGCAAGGCAAAGAAAGGGCACATCTGTTTGCAGGACCACGGCAACCCCGTGGCCTTTCGAAATATCAACATTCGAGTGCTGTCGGAAGATGGCGGAGTCGCTGATCCGGTCGATGGTCAGTTGCCTCTGAAAGGTGTCGTTGCTTTTCCTGACTTGAAATGGGAAGGTTTCGAAGGTGCCGACGAAAACGGAAGGCTCACGACTCTCAGGCCGCTGGCGTTGACTCATGCGGGCGACAGCAGCAACCGGAATTTTGTGG